>NZ_QPFC01000425.1:0-2331 GCF_003427465.1 Nocardiopsis sp. TNDT3
GCGGCCAGGGGGGCGGCCACGGGCCCGGGGGGCGCGGGCGCCCGGCTGGTCCGCCCGGCTCGCCCGCACTCCCCGCACGTGCCTTCACGACGTGTGCCTTCCCAACGCAGGAAGAAGCCCCTCCCGGACGGAGCTCGGGAGGGGCTGCCTGGGATGAGCCGACGGCGTGTCCGGCCGGGATGGCGTCAGGAGCGCGCCTTGGCGGTGCGGCGGTCGTTCTCCTTGCGCAGCGCCTCGACCAACTGGTCCTTGTTCATGTTCGAGCGCCCCTGGACGCCGAGCTTCTTCGCCTGCTCGTAGAGGTGCTCCTTGCTGGCGTTGGCGTCCACTCCCCCGGCGGTCTTCTTGTCCTTACCGCGTCCGCGCGCGGCCTTGGGGTTGGACGCCTGCTCGTCCGAGGGGCCCGAGCGCTGCTTGGGCACCCAGCGGTCGCCCTGCTTCTCGAATTCGTGCTTGACCGCCGCGAAGGCGACGCGGTGCGCGCGCTCGCCCTCCCCGTACTCCTCCACAGCGGAGTCGTGCGCCTTGATCCAGGTGCGTTGGGCCTTCTTCGGAGACCGCTGGAGGGTCGACGGAAGTTCGCTTGCACCGGGCATGGTCATCACTCCCTCGTCGTGCGCCTACACGGTCCGCCTGCCCGGGGAGGGACCGCCAAAACACCGCGGCCCGCCGGTGCGGCGAGGGGTCGGGACGCCGGTGCTACGGGAACCGGTGCCCCGAGGGCACCACGAGCGCACCCGGGTCACCGGGTGGCCGCACGTCCCCCTCTCCCCCCGCGAGCTGGGCTCCGTCACTACTGGTGATTCAACGGATGCACGTTTACCGAAACGACACCATAGTGAATCCACGGCCGAAGGGAGCCGGTCACCCGGCCCCCTCCTCCGCCACCGAGAGGCGGGGCGGCCACCGCCGACCACTGCGGGTGCCCATATGGTTACCTTACGGTAATGTCGGCTTTCCCCCCACGGGAGACCCTTGGTCCGCGAACACCGCGAGGTGCGCGGATTCCCGCTGCACGAGAAAAAGGAAAAACCGTGCGAACATACCCCCTTTCCCCCGAAGAGACCGACGGCGCACAACACGGCCCCCGCTCCCGCGTGGCCCGGTTCGCCGCCCGCGCGGGTATGACCCTGGCGCTCACCGCCGGGCTGACCGGCGTCGTCGTCTCCCCGGCCCAGGCCGCCAACCCGTACGAGCGCGGCCCCGCGCCGACCGAGTCGAGCGTCACCGCCGAGGAGGGCTACTTCGACACCGACGAAGAGAGCGTGTCCTCGCTGGTGAGCGGGTTCGGCGGCGGCACGATCTACTACCCCACCGACACCAGCGAGGGAACGTTCGGCGGCGTCGTCATCGCGCCCGGCTACACGGCGAGCCAGTCCTCGATGGCGTGGATGGGCCACCGGATCGCCTCGCAGGGCTTCGTGGTGTTCACGATCGACACCAACACCCGCTACGACCAGCCCGACAGCCGGGGACGCCAGATCGAGGCCGCCCTGGACTACCTGGTCGACGACAGCGACGTGTCCGACCAGGTGGACGGCGACCGCCTGGCCGTCATGGGCCACTCGATGGGCGGCGGCGGCACGCTCGCGGCCGCCGAGGACCGGCCGGAGCTGCGCGCGGCGATTCCGCTGACCCCCTGGCACCTCCAGAAGGACTGGTCGGACGTCGAGGTGCCCACGATGATCATCGGCGCGGAGAACGACAGCATCGCGTCGGTCAACTCGCACTCCATCCCGTTCTACGAGAGCCTGGACGGCGACCTGGAGCGCGCCTACCTGGAGCTGGAGGGCGCGAGCCACTTCGCGCCCAACCTCTCCAACACGATCATCGCCAGGTACAGCATCTCCTGGCTCAAGCGCTTCGTCGACGAGGACGAGCGCTACGAGCAGTTCCTGTGCCCGCCGCCCGACACCGGGTTCTTCTCCGACTTCTCGGACTACCGGGACTCCTGCCCGCACATCACCTGACCCCGCACCGGCGCCGCGGGGCCGCTCCGGCCCCGTGGTCTCCGGAACCGCGACACGGCGGCGGCCCGGCGGACCCTCCCCCGGGCCGCCGCCCGTGTGTTCGGGCAGGAAGGCCGTCCTCACCGACGAGCACGGACGGGAACACCGTCCACGGGCTCCGGTCAACGCGCAAGCCGAGGGTGGTGTCGTTGGCGGTGGTTGTGGCTGTGGCGGCACCAAAGGCGGCGGGTGTCCGGGGACTCCGATCAACGCCCTGGTTGCGGGTGGTGGCCGGAGGTAGCGTCGCCAGCTGCCGCGTAGTGGTGCGGGAGGGCGATCAACGCTTGTTGTGCGCGCGTGGTGAGGCTTTGCTGCGTTGGCA
>NZ_QPFC01000426.1:0-4141 GCF_003427465.1 Nocardiopsis sp. TNDT3
GGCGGGCGGGTGGACCTCACACGGTGGTGACGTCCGGGACGTAGTGGATCCAGCGTCCCCCGTCCTCGCGGAACCCCTCCTCCTTGGCCATGATCTCCTCGGCGTGGTTCCAGGCCAGCAGGAGGGCGCGGTCGGGGTAGGAGGCCGTGAACGCGCCGTGGTCGCGCACCGGCACGTGGGAGCCCGGCGTCAGGCGCCCCTGCTTGGCCGGCGTGGTGTCGCAGACGAACTCCAGCAGGTCGGGGCCGATCCCGCAGAAGTTGAGCACGGTCGCGCTCTTGGCGGTGGCGCCGTAGCCCACCACGCGCAGGCCCTGGTCGCGCAGCGAGCGCAGTTCCTCCACGAGCCGGTCGCAGTTGCCCCGCACCCGGTCCGCGAAGGAGGCCAGCGACTCCGGGGAGGTCAGCTCCCGCTTCCTCTCCTCCTCCAGGATCGCCTCCACGGCGGGGGAGGCGGCCCGGGAGCCCTCGCGTGCCAGGGTGTAGCGCAGCTCGCCCCCGTGCGTGGGCAGACGCTCGACGTCGACCAGCTCCAGGCCGAACCTGCGCGCCATGTTGCGCACGGAGGAGGCGGTGAACAGGAAGAAGTGCTCGTCGTAGAACTGGTCGAAGGACGCCTTCTCGCTCACGTCACCGAAGTAGGGGTCCTCGAAGACGAACACGCCCCCGGGGGACAGCAGCTCCCCGATCCCCTCCAGTACCGAGTCCACGTAGGGGATGTGGCAGAAGGTGTTGGCCGCGTAGACGACGTCGGCGGGCCCGTCCTCGGCCAGGATCTCCAGGGCCGTCACCTTCTCGAAGAAGGCGTTGCGCACGCGCACGCCCTTGCCGCGGGCGACCTCGGCCACGGCTCCGGAGGGCTCCATCCCGAGGTGGCGCACGCCCGCGCGGGCCACCGTCTCCAGCATGACGCCGTCGTTGCACCCCAGCTCGACCACGAAGGGGTCGGAGCCGGTCAGGTGCTCCGCGAGGAGCTTCTCGGCGGTCGCCTCGAAGTGGGAGCGCATCACGGTGGAGCCCGAGGAGTAGTACGGGTACCCCTCGTGGAACATGCGTTCCCGGGGCACCTCCTCCATCAACTGCACCATCTGGCAGTCCGGGCAGAGCCCGACCGCGAGGCGGTAGAAGAACTCCTCGCTCGTGTCGTCGGGCGCCCGGAAGGCGTCGGACAGCGGCTGGCGGCCGAAGTCCATGAACTGGGTGACCGTTCCTTCGCAGACACGGCACGTGGTGGTGGGGACCAACCTCAACTCCTCGGCTTCTCACGGACGTCGTCGGACGGGCGCGCCGGACTCGGCGGCCCGGGCGCGGACGGGGCGGTGGCGCACCGGCCGCGGCGGGGTCAGCCGGTGGTGTTCTCCGGCTGTTCGAGCCACCAGGGGTTCTCCTCGGCCCACTCGATGGTCCGGGCGACCCCCTCCCGCAGCGAGGTGGTGCTCTTCCAGCCCAGGAGCGAGCGGATCTTCCCCGCGTCGGGGATGCGCCGGTCCAGGTCCTGGTAGGAGTGCCCGAACCTGTCGCGCGTGTCGATCGAGGTCGGGACGACCTTGCCGCCGGTCAGCTCCACGATCAGGTCCACGGCCTCGCGGATGGTGACCTCGTCCGAGCTGCCGACGTTGAAGCACTCGCCGTCCGCCTCCGGACGGGTGCCGATCTGGACCGTCGCCTCGACGGCGTCGTCGATGTAGGTGAAGCTGCGGGTCTGGCCGCCCTCGTCGTAGACGACGGGGGGCTCGCCGCGCAGGGCGCGGTGGAGGCTGCGGCTGACGAGGAAGGCGGGGCGCTGGCGCGGCCCGTAGAGGTTGAAGTAGCGGACGATGGAGGCGTTGAGCCCCCGGCCCATGTAGCCGAACGTCAGGTGCTCGGCCAGGGCCTTGCTGGAGGAGTAGCTCCACCTGCTCGCCGAGGTCGTGCCGAGGACCCGGTCGGCGTCCTCCTTCCAGGGGACGTCGGGGTTCTTGCCGAACACCTCGCTGGTGCTGGCGAAGACCACCTTGGCCCCGGCGCGCTCGGCCAGGTCCAGGACGTTGCGCGTCCCCGTGAAGTTGACGTCGATGACCTCCATGGGGGACTCCAGGTACCGGTCCACCCCCACCACGGCGGCGAGGTGGTAGACCACGTCCACGCCCCCGCGGATCG
The DNA here is from genome assembly GCF_003427465.1 of Nocardiopsis sp. TNDT3. Taxonomy (NCBI): domain Bacteria; kingdom Bacillati; phylum Actinomycetota; class Actinomycetes; order Streptosporangiales; family Nocardiopsidaceae; genus Nocardiopsis; species Nocardiopsis sp. TNDT3. The sequence goes on from NZ_QPFC01000426.1 coordinate 2,139, forward strand.
CCTTGGCGAGCTGCTCGGAGGAGCTGACGCTGCCCCGGACGTACTCGACCTCCTTCCATGAGGGGGCGGGCGCGGGCCGGGCCCCCCTCGTGTCGAAGACCACGACCTCGTCGCCCCTGGCGAGGAGCCGGTCGACGAGGTGGCTTCCGACGAAGCCGTTCCCTCCGGTCACTACGGCGCGTGCCACGTGTCTACCGTCCGATCCCTCGGTAGGTGAAACCGAGCCCCGTCAGGGACTCGACGGTCTGGTCGTCGAAGTGGGCCCTGCCGTCCAGGAGGAGGCACTCCCGCGCCGTGAGGCGGCGCAGGGCCGCCATGTCCAGTGCGGCGAACTCGTCGTGCCAGGCGAGCACGGCGAGGCAGTGGGCCCCGGTCGCGGCCGCCTCCGCCGAGGGGGAGGGCTCCAGGCCGAACGTCTTGCGGACCTCGTCCGGGTCGGCGAGCGGGTCGAACACCGCCACGTCGGCCCCGGCGTCGCGCAGCGCGGCGACCACGGGCAGGGTCGGCGTGGACCTCAGGTCGCCGGTGTTGTTCTTGAAGGACAGCCCGATCACGGCCACGCGGGCCCGCTCGGCGGGGGTTCCCAGCGCGTCCAGCCCCTCGGTGACGAGCCCCGCGACGTAGCCGGGCATCGCGTCGTTGGCGCCGCGGGCCGAGACGACGGTTCCCAGGTGCACGCCCCTGTCCCGGGCGGAGCGCCACAGCATCCAGGGGTCCTTGGTCAGGCAGGAGCCTCCGACTCCGACCCCCGGGGAGAGGACGTTGATGGTCCCTCCGCCCTTGGGCACCTCGTTGGTGGCGGCGATGACCTCCATCGCGTCCACCCCGATCGACGTGCAGAAGCGGGCCAGCTCGTTGGCCAGGGCGATGTTGTGGTCGATCCACCAGTTGTTGAGGAGCTTGACCGTCTCGGCGGCCTCCATGGAGGAGCAGACGACGGTCCGCACGCCGAGCCGGGACTCCCAGAACCTCGCGGCGGCGGCCCCGCTCTCCGCGTCCCACCCGCCGACGACCACGGGCAGCTCCCGGATCTCCGCCAGGGCGTTGCCCTGCGACAGCCGCTCAGGGCAGAAGGCCAGACCGAAGTCCTCGCCGCACGTCAGCCCGCCGCTCTCCAGCAGGGGGACGACGAGATCACGGGTCGTGCCCGGGGGGACCGTGCTCTTGAAGACGAGGAGCTGCCCGCGGCGCAGGTGGCGGCCCGCCTCGGCGGCCGCGCTCCTGATCTGGGTCTCGACGAGGGTGCCGTCCTCCCGGACCGGCGTGCCGACCGCGACGACGACCACGTCCGCCGAGGAGATCGCGGAGTAGTCGGTCGTGGCGCGCAGGCGCCCGGCGTCCCGCCCCCGGGCCACCAGTTCGGGCAGTCCGGGCTCCTTGAGGTGGCAGCGGCCCGTCTCCATCTCCTCGACCGGGTGGGCGTCCACGTCGACGCCCACGACGTTCACCCCGTTGGACGCCAGGCTCGCGGCCACGCACGACCCCACGTACCCCAGGCCGACGACCGAGACGGTGATCTCCTCCCGGTCCAGCAGGAAACGCATACGATCTCCATTCGACTCTCAGCCCGGCGCTACAGGGAAAACAGGTCCGGAGGGACCTTGACGAGAAAAGTCGGGTTCCGTACCCGGCCATTCACCTGGCCCGGAGGCCGGATTCTCCCACTCTTTCTTCACTACTTCCCGTGGCCAGGGACGCACGGGGCAACATCGAGGGAATCATCGTCGGAATCGGAACAGCCAGCTTCTCTACAATCCCCTTTGTCGAGGACAGATAAAGCACCGGCCGGATCGGCTGGGCAATGATATCCGCGCGGAAGCGGCTCTTGGCAAACCCGGTTGCGCGGTGATTGGACCGCCCGCCGGAAAGGTAACAGGCCCGCCACCGGGGGCGGCGGAACCGGGAGCGCCCCGGTTCCCGACCCGGTGCGCGGGACCGCACACGAAGGACGGAGGCGACGGCCGTGCGCGTGCTGATCGCGACGCAGGCGGAGCGGACCCACT
>NZ_QPFC01000427.1:0-2084 GCF_003427465.1 Nocardiopsis sp. TNDT3
CGCCTACCTCGACCCCGACGCCGTGGTGGCCGCCTCGGCGGAACCACCGGAGGGGACGGCGGAGGGCGTGTGGTTCACGGTCTCCTCACATTCGGAAGACGCCGAAGCGGTCGGTGCCCCGGACGGGGGCGTTGTGGGCGTAGGACAGGCACAGGCCCAGGACGGTGCGGGTGTCGCGGGGGTCGATGACGCCGTCGTCGTAGACCCGCCCGGACAGGAACAGGGGCAGTGACTCGGCCTCGACCTGGCGCTCCACCATCTCCCGCAGGGCGGCGTCCTGGTCCTCGTCGTAGGACTGCCCCTTCCCCGCCGCGGACTGGCGGGCGACGATGGACAGCACCTCGGCGAGCTGGCGGGGGCCCATGACGGCGGAGCGGGCGCTGGGCCAGGCGAACAGGAAGCGCGGGTCGTAGGCCCGCCCGCACATCCCGTAGTGGCCCGCGCCGTAGGAGGCGCCCACGAGCACCGAGAAGTGGGGGACGGTGCTGTTGGAGACGGCGTTGATCATCATCGAGCCGTGCTTGATGATGCCGCCCTGCTCGTACTCGCGGCCGACCATGTAGCCGGTGGTGTTGTGCAGGAACACCAGCGGCGTGTGCGCGCGGTTGGCGAGCTGGATGAACTGGGCGGCCTTCTGGGCCTCGGCGCTGAAGAGCACGCCGTGGTCGTTGGCGAGCACGCCGACGGGGTAGCCGTGCAGGTCGGCCCAGCCGGTGACCAGGCCGCCGCCGTAGGAGGGCTTGAACTCGTCGAACACCGAGCCGTCCACGAGGCGGGCGATGATCTCGCGCGGGTCCACGGGCACGCGCAGGTCGGGCGGCATGATCCCGAGCAGGTCCTCGGCCGGGTAGAGGGGTTCGGGTGCCGACGGGCGCGGGGCGGGCCCCGCCTTGGTGTGTCCCAGGCGGGCCACGATCCGCCTTCCGATACGGATCGCGTCGCGCTCGTCCTCGGCCAGGTGGTCGGCCAGGCCGGAGACCTCGGCGTGCATGCGGGCCCCGCCCAGCGACTCGTCGTCGCTCTCCTCACCCGTGGCCGCCCGTACCAGCGGCGGCCCGCCCAGGAACACCTTGGAGCGCTCGCGCACCATGACCACGTGGTCGCTCATGCCGGGGATGTAGGCGCCCCCGGCGGTGGAGTTGCCGAAGACCAGCGCGACGGTGGGGATTCCGGCGGCGGACAGGCGGGTCAGGTCGCGGAAGGCGCGACCGCCCGGGATGAAGATCTCCTTCTGGGTGGGCAGGTCGGCGCCGCCGGACTCCACCAGGCTGACCAGCGGCATCCGGTTGCGTTCGGCGATCTCGGCGGCCCGGGCGGTCTTCTTCAGGGTCCACGGGTTGCTGGAGCCGCCGCGCACGGTGGGGTCGTTGGCCACCAGCACGCACTCCACGCCGGAGACCGAGCCCACGCCGGTGACGAGGCTGGCGCCGACGTGGAAGTCGCTGCCCCAGGCGGCGAGCGGCGACAGCTCCAGGAAGGGGCTGCCCTCGTCCAGGAGGAGTTCGATCCTCTCGCGGGCCAGCAGGCCGCCCCGGGCGCGGTGGCGCTCCACGTAGCGCCGCCCTCCCCCGGCCAGGGCCTCGGCGTGCTCGGCGTCGATCTCGGCGAGCTTGGCGAGCATCGCCTCGCGGGCCTCGGCGAAGGCGGGTGAGGCGGTGTCGAGCCCGCTCCTGAGCACGCTCACGGCTGGCCCGCCTCCCGTGCCTCGGGGACGGGAACGCTTCCGGTCCTGGACGCGCTCACGGCTGCTCCACCTCCGCCAACACGGTCTCGGGGACGGGGACGCGGCGGGCGCGCAGCCACTCGCCCAGCCCCTTGGCCTGGGGGTCCACGCCCTCGCGGCGCGCGGTGCCGGGGGCGAGCAGGCCCTCGATCCAGAAGTTGGCGGCCCGCAGGTTGGGCAGCAGGTGCCGGGTGACGCGCAGTCCGGCGGTCTCGGGCAGGAGTTCGCGCAGCAGGTCGGCGGTCAGGGTGGTGGCGAGCCACCGCCACGCCGTCTCTCCGCGCACCCACACGCCCAGGTTGGCGTCGGCGCCCTTGTCGCCGCTGCGCGCGCCCAGGACCAGGCCGAGCGGGACCGGGCG
>NZ_QPFC01000428.1:0-2649 GCF_003427465.1 Nocardiopsis sp. TNDT3
CCGCCGACCCCTCCGTGGGGCCGTCCGGGCGCACCACCACCCCGCGGCCGTCCGGCGCGGCCTCGGCCACCTCGGTGTTGACCACCACCGGGTAGGGGTCCTCCCGCACCGCCGCCAGGATCCGTTCGTGGGGCAGCGAGGAGAGCGTCCACTCCGGGACGCCGGGGCCCGGCACCGGTGCCCGGCCGGTGCGCGACACCCGCAGGTTGTCCTCGCCCCCGCCGCGCCAGACGCCGTTCCACACCTCCAGGTCGAAGCGGCCCGGCCGCCCGCGGCTGAGCGTGACCACCGCGTCCGCGCGCCGGTGCTGCTCGGCCAGCGCCTCCTCCACCAGCCCGGCGTCGAAGTCCGCCCAGCGCACCGGGAACACCGCGGTGCGCACCACGGCCGTGCGCCCGCCCACGGGGAACGTCCACCCGTTCAGGTCCAGCGCCGCCGCGCCGGAGGGGTTGGAGCACGCCGGGTCCTCGTCCAGGCGGAAGGGGTCGAAGCCGGTCACGACCACCCGCACCCACCGGTCGCCCGGCGGGAAGTCGAGGTCGGCGATGCCGCGCGAGCCCGTCTCCAGCAGGTGCAGCAGGTCGGCGCGGTCGGCGTCGGACACGGCGAAGTCCGGCCGCCAGGAGCGCAGCCGGGCTGAGAGCACCAGCCGCGCCCAGTACAGGGGGCGGTCGTCGGCGCCGTCGCGGGCGGCCTCCGTCCACAGCCGGGAGGCGTGCGCGGCGACCGCCTCCCGTGCCTGGGCGAGGTCGGCGCTCGCCCGCAGATCGGCGCTGAACAGGGGCTCGGCCGCGCCGAAACCGGAGCGGGTCAGGACCAGGCGGGGCTCGGGGAGACCGGCACGGTCCTCTTCGGGAGTGGTGTGGTGGTGCACGGGGGTCGCTGTCCGTCTCAGGGGCGTCGGGAGGGCCGCCGGGGGAGGGGCCAGCCGAGTCTAACGCCGCCCGCGACCGCCCCGGGGACGGCGTGTCCGGCGCGTCCGGCCGACGAGACACGGGGGCTGGACCGGCGGGGTCGGACTTGGCAGGGTGTGAGGTGACCGCCCGTTCCTCTCAACGGAGAGAGCAGCACATGCCGATTTCCGCCCTCCCCACCACCGCCTCCCTCGCCGACCGCGCGCGGGCCGCCCTGGACCGGTGCCGCGTCGCCGCGCCCCAGGAACCGGCCGGGGCCGGCGGCGCGGCGAGGTCGCCCATCACCGGCCGGGAGCTCTTCGCCCTGGGCCACGAGTCCGCCGCCGACGTCGAGCAGGCCGTCACCGAGGCCCGGGAGGCCTTCGCCGCCTGGCGCGACACCCCCGCCCCGGTGCGCGGGCAGCTCGTCCACAGGCTCGGCGAGCTGCTGCGCGAGCACAAGGCCGACCTGGCCGAGCTGGTGACCATCGAGGCGGGCAAGATCCGCTCCGAGGCCCTGGGCGAGGTCCAGGAGATGATCGACATCTGCGACCTGGCCGTGGGCATGTCCCGGCAGCTGTACGGGCGCACCATGCCCTCCGAGCGGCCCGGCCACCGGCTCATGGAGACCTGGCACCCGCTGGGCGTGGTCGGCGTGATCACCGCCTTCAACTTCCCCGTGGCGGTGTGGTCGTGGAACACGTGCGTGGCCCTGGTGTGCGGCAACACCGTGGTCTGGAAGCCCTCGGAGCTGACCCCGCTCACCGCGCTGGCCTGCCACGGCCTGCTCATGCGCGCGGCGCAGGAGGTCGGCGCGCCCGCCCGGGGTCTGCACCGGGTCGTGCTGGGCGGCCGCGAGATCGGCCGGGCCCTGGCCGACGACCCCCGGGTGGCCCTGCTGTCGGCCACGGGATCGACCGCCATGGGCCGCGAGGTGGCGCCCCGGGTGGCCGCCCGCATGGGCCGCTACCTGCTGGAACTGGGCGGCAACAACGCGGCCGTGGTGGCCCCCTCCGCCGACCTGGACCTGGTGGTGCGCGGCAGCGTCTTCTCCGCCGCGGGCACGGCGGGTCAGCGCTGCACGACGCTGCGCCGCCTCATCGTGCACGAGGACGTGGCCGAGGAGGTCACCCGGCGGATCGTGGACGCCTACAAGCAGCTGCGCGACCGCGTCGGCGACCCCTTCGCGGAGTCGACGCTGGTGGGTCCGCTGGTGGGCGAGCGCGGGTACGCCGCGATGCGCTCGGCGCTGGAGCGCGCCGCGGCCGAGGGCGGCCAGGTGCTGGTCGGCGGCTCCCGGGTCCTGGAGGAGGAGGCCGCCGACGCCTACTACGTCGAGCCCGCGGTGGTGCGCATGCCCGGCCAGACCGCCGTCGTGCGCGAGGAGACCTTCGCGCCGATCCTGTACGTGATGCCCTACCGCACGCTGGAGGAGGCGGTGGAGCTGCACAACGGCGTGCCCCAGGGGCTGTCGTCGTCGATCTTCACCCAGGACCAGTCCGAGGCCGAGCGGTTCCTGTCCGCGGCCGGTTCGGACTGCGGGATCGTCAACGTCAACATCGGCACCTCCGGCGCGGAGATCGGCGGCGCCTTCGGCGGGGAGAAGGACACCGGCGGCGGACGCGAGTCGGGTTCGGACTCCTGGAAGGCCTACATGCGCCGGGCGACCAACACGGTCAACTACGGCGGCGAGCTGCCGCTGGCCCAGGGCGTGAGCTTCCTCTGAGGGCCCCGGTGCCCCCGCCCCGCCCGGCCC
>NZ_QPFC01000429.1:0-5789 GCF_003427465.1 Nocardiopsis sp. TNDT3
CGCGGGCGGCCCCGTGGAGTCGGTCAGACCCTCTCGTTCGGCGACGTGGGAAAGCGCAGGATGGCGCCGTTCTCGTTGCTGGTGTGGCCGTGGTCGAGGACCTCGCCGAAACCGGCGTCGGCGGCCATCGCCGAACGCAGCATCAGCGCGCTGGCCGGTGCCCGGAACGCCGCGTCGGGGTCGTCCAGGTCCGCCGGGTTCTTCGACACCAGCACCGGCTCGCCCGGTGAGCCCCACAGCTCGGGTTCGCCGTCGCGGTCGGCGCCCAGCAGCAGGGTGCGCACCCGCGCCTCCGACAGCATCGGCAGGGTGGGCTCGGTGCCGCGCACCGCCTGGTCGTTGGCGAGTTTCTGGTGGTAGTCGGCGATGATGTCGTCATGGCCGTCGATGACGAAGTCGCGCAGCGCCTCCGCCGCGGCCGCGTGCAGGCGCTCCTCGGCGTCGGGGCCGCCCCGTCCGCCGGCCACCAGCCTGATCGGGATGCTCAGCTTGCGCTCGCCCAGGTTGTCGCGCAGGTAGGCGATGGCCTCCTCGTCACCGCCGACGAAGATGATCCGGGCGTCCACCTCGGCGACGGCCTCGCGCACCTGCTGGGCGATCCGGGCGGTGTTCTCCCGCCAGGTCTCCATGGGGTAGTGCTTGCCGTCGAAGCGGCCGTTGTACCCGCTCAGGACACCGGGCCCGCCGCGGCCCATCGGGTCGATGTTGCGCAGGTCGGCACCGGAGAAGTCCTTCTCGGAGGCCGGTTCGCTGGAGGGGTGGCCGGTGTAGGAGAACACCTTGGCGTTGACCCGGTCCAGCGCCACCAGGACGTAGGGCAGGTAGCGCCCCCGGTCCACGACCACGGGAAGGGGATCGGGAACCGGCATGCGCAGGGCGCGGCTCTGCGCGGGCGGTTCGGAGAGCGTGTACGCGCCGAGCAGGCGCCCCTCGGAGGCGAACAGGGAGTGGCCGTGACTGCCGAAGGCCCGGGAGGACCCGTCCCTGACCGCCTGTTCCAGCACGTCCAGGGTCGCCTTGTCGGTGCCCAGCGAGGAGAGTTCGTCCCGCAGGTGGCGCCAGCGCAGTTCGAGTTCCTTGCCGGCGTCGGTCCTGTCGCGGCTGGTGTCCAGGTGCACCGAGGCCACCGGAGCGTCGCTCTCGTACAGAGGTCGCAGAAAACCCAGGTCCATGTGTCCGCGGGGCGTGTGTCCCCGCCCCGCCCACCTCCTTCTCGGGGTCGGTCTGCGGGCCATCCTCGGGCCCGTGATGCTTGCCTCGGGGCACGCCACGTCGGCACAGACGCGCTTCTTGCCCAAGGATTTCCTGTCCTTGGACGGGCCCCCTACCCCGTCGGCCGCCGGACATGGGCGGAGAGGGACAACGAACTCACAGAAGAGGGTCGCCGGCTGTCGGGCGCGGAGGGGACCCGCGTCGCTAGCGTCGGTGACGCAGCAGAGGAGGGCACCATGCTGGACCGGCTCAACCGGGCCCTGGAGAAGGTCGAGGAGGACACCGGGCGGCCGGTGGACGTGGCGGAGATGGCGCGGATCGCGCTCACCTCCGAGCACCACCTGCGCCGCCTGTTCTCGGCGCTGGCGGGGATGCCCCTGTCGGAGTACGTTCGGCGGCGCAGGCTCACCCTCGCCGGGGCCGAGGTGCTCGGGGGCGGCGACAGCCTGCTCGACATCGCGGTGCGCCACGGCTACGGGTCGGCCGAGGCCTTCGCCCGGGCCTTTCGCGCCATGCACGGTGTGGGGCCGGGCGAGGCGCGCCGGACCGGCGCGGTGCTCGTCTCGCAACCGAGGATGTCCTTCCGCCTGACCGTCGAGGGGAGTACCACCATGCGTTACCGGATCGTGGACAAGGAGGCCTTCCGCCTCGTGGGCCCCAAGGCACGGGTGCCGATCGTCCACGAGGGCCGCAACCACGCCATGGAGGAGTTCGTCAGGAGCCTGGACAAGGGGGTCCGGGCGCGCGTCGCGGAGCTCTCCGACCAGGAACCGCGCGGTGTCCTGGGCGTCACCGCCGCGCTGTCCCCCGACCGCGGGGAGGGGAGCCTGATCGACTACTACGAGGCCGCGGCGACCTCCGCCCGTGGCGCGGAGGGCATGGAGGCGCTGGAGGTGCCGAGCGGTACCTGGGTGGTCTTCCCCAAGTCGGTGCCCGTGGAGCGGTGCCCCGAGGGGTTGCAGCACATGTGGGCGGACGCCTTCGGCCGGTGGTTCCCCTCCAACACGGCCTACCGGGTCACCGAGGGGCCGGAGATCCTGCGGGTCTCCTACACCGAGGACGGCGCCACCGCCGAGGCCGAGCTGTGGCTGCCCGTCGAGCGCCTCTGACGCGCCCCCGCGGCCCAGCGAGGGCGCGCGGCCGCTGACGGGACCGGCCGTGGCGGCCGTTTCCTAGACGCGGGTGCGGCAGCGGTCCAGGAAGCGGCGCAGCACCTCGTTGAACCGCTCGGGCCGCTCCAGGTTGGGCAGGTGCCCGGCGCCCTCGATGATCTCCACGACCGAGTCCGGCACCAGCACGTGCATGGACTCGGTGAGATCGGGCGGGGTGAACACGTCGTGCTGGCCCCCCACCAACAGGGTCGGCGCGGACACCCGGCGCAGCAGGGGCGCGTAGTCCTGGCGTCTGGCGCGGCCCAGCAGGGCGGCCGCCGCGCCCTCGGGCGGGGCGGCGTACATCATCGCGCGCACGTGGTCGGCCACCGCGGGCAGTTCGCGCACGTTGTCGGCGGTCATCATGCCCACGAGCACCTCGTCGCCGTAGCCGCGCATGCCCTCGGCGCGCAGCCGCTCGGCCAGCGCCACGCGGGCGGCACGGCCCCGCTCGGTCTCGGCGCTGGGGTTGGTGGCCGCCAGGGTCAGCGAGTCGACGCGGTCGGGGAAGAGCCGGTACAGCTCCAGGGCGATCTGGCCGCCCATCGACAGCCCCACCACGCTCACCACGTCCAGGCCCAGGTGGTCCAGGAGCGCGTCCAGGTCGCGGGCGAAGGTGTCCAGGGTCGTGGTCCCGGGGACGACGGTGCTGCTCCCGTACCCGCGCAGGTCGGGGGCGATCACCCGGTAACCGCGTCCCGCCAGGGCCCTGACCTGGGGTTCCCACATGGTGCGGTCGAAGGGGTGACCGTGGATCAGGAGGGTGGGGTACCCGGCGCCGCGGTCGGTGTAGGTGACGTTGATCCCGCGCACGGAGGCGATGCCCGGGCCTTCACTGCTCGCCGTGTTCGTCGTCTGATGTGCCACAGGAACCGATGCTATTCAGGCGTGCAAGGGCCCTGGCCACCGAGGGTCCCCCAGAGCCGGGTCACGGCCGGGCCGTAGGTGGTCCCTCGACACCTACGGCCCGCGGGTGGTACCGCGTCCCGCCGTTCTCGGGCGCGGTACGGCGTGGCGGGCGCGCCCGCCACACCGCGCCGGCCGCGGAGCGTCCGGCTACGGGTAAGACGCGCCCGGACGCCGTCGGGTTCGGACGCGGTTCACCGCCGCGCCTCCCCCTTCCGGTCAGGGGAGCGGCGGACCGGACGGGCCCCGCGGGTACCGCGGCCCAGGAAGAGCGCCGCCACCAGGTAGGGCAGTGCGAACAGGGCGAACGCCAGGGCGTGCCCGGTCACCGCGAACACCCCCGCGTACAGCAGGTAGGAGGCCGTGGTGAGGGCGTCGGTGCCCAGACCGGCCAGGGAGGTGACGGTGGCCCGGCTCGACCCGGTGATGCGGTCCTGCAGGCGGGCGTCGGCGACCACGCCCGCGGTCTGGCACAGGCCGAAGCCCACGCCGATCAGCACCCATCCCACCGGGCCGTCCAGCAGGGCTCCGGCGGCGATGGCGGGCGCGGCCAGGCCCACCAGGACGGCCAGGGCCCGTACGGGCAGCCGGGAGGCGGGCCCCGCCAGCAGCCCGCCCAGGAGCACGAAGGCCCACACCACCAGGACCGCCACGGGAACGGTGGCGGCGGGGACGCCGGACTCGGCGACGAGCAGGGGGACGTACTCGTCCAGCGCCTCCCAGAACGCGGTCACCGCGACCACCAGCACGATCGCGCCGCGCACCCGCCGGCTGGAGCGGGCCTCGGCCAGTCCGCCGCGCAGGGCGTCCAGGTAGCCGGAGGGCCCCTCCTCCGCTTCCCCGGCCCCCGCGGCGCCGTCGGCGGAGTCGGGGCCGCCCTCGGCGGCGCGGTGCTCGGGCAGGGCCAGGGCCGCCAGGGCGCACAGCACGCAGGCGGCGACGCTGGCCGCGCCGACCGCCGCGTAGCCGCCGTGGGCCATGACGGGGATGGCCAGCAGGGTGGCGGCGCCGACGGCGGCCACGTCCAGGGCGCGGGTCACGCCCATGACCCGGGCGTAGCGGTCGGCCGCGTCGCGGCGGGCGAGTTCGGTGTAGACGAGGGCTTCGAGGGAGCCCGAGGACAGCGCGCCGCCCGCGCCCCACAGGACGAAGCCGAGCGCGAAGGTCCAGTAGCCGGGCCACAGCAGCCACAGCACGAACGCGCACGCGGCCAGGAGCGGCGCGGCGGCCAGCAGGTAGCGCCTCGGCACCACGTCGGCCCAGGCCCCGGCGGGGACGGACGCGAGGACCGAGGACAGTGACCAGATCACGAACAGGGAGCTGATCTGGGCGACGGTCAGGCCGGTCTCGTCGAACAGCAGCGCGTACAGCGGGTAGAGGAGGACGAACTCCCCCAGGGCCGCGTAGGCGTACAGGGGTCGGGTCAGACGGGACGCACGCATGCCGGGGGCACGCGGAGACAGAGTGGTCATGGAGGTCTTTCGGTCGAGCGGAGACGGGCACCGGGGCGGGGACCGCCCGGGGTGGACCGCGTGCTCGGACCGAGGACCGGCTGGGGACTTAATGTCGCTGGAACATGCCTCCAGGATAGGGGTGCGCCAGCCGCAGCGACAGGGGGTGTGGACAACCCGGTCACGGACGTCGTACACGGGTGCGCGGGGCCGCCGAGCGGGCCCGAGTGCCCGCACCCGCGGCCCCGCGCTCGCAGCCGTCAGTCCGCGCGGCCGGGGCCGGGGACGATGCGCTCGACCACGTCGGTCACCAGGTCGTGAAACCGGTCCTGGGAGAAGAGGTCGGGCAGGGTGAGCCGCTCCAGGATGAGCCAGTTCAGCGCCAGGTAGAGCAGGACGACGGTGGACGCGTCGCCGGGCATGCCGGACTCGGTGTGGAAGGCGATGTTGGCGTCCAGGTCGGCGCGGACGCGCTCGGTGAGCAACTGGCGCAGCTCCGGTCGGCGGGTGGCCTCCAGCCGCAGTTCCAGCAGGGCCAGGTAGCCGGAGGGGAAGTCGGTGAGGCGCCCCACCATCTCGTGCATCAGCTCGGCGACCCTGTCGCGGTCGCGCGGTCCCGCCTGGGCCGCGGCGATCACGTTGTTGTCGGGGTCCAGACGCTCGTAGAAGCGGTGGCCGACCTGGGTGAGCAGGTCGTCGCGGTTGTTGAAGTAGTTGGACGCCGTGCCGTTGGGGACGGCCGCCTCGGTGTCCACGGCCCGGAAGGTCAGCCCCCGCGCGCCCTCGCGGGCGAGCACCTCGATGGCCGCGTCGAGCAGGGCCGCCCGGCGTGCCGGATTCTGCCTCATGTCGGTTCTCTCCTCAGAACGAAGTTGACACCACTTCGAGCGTAGTACTATGTTCTTACCACTCCACACAGAGTACTACGGAGTGAGTAGAACTGAGAGGAAACCCCATGCGTGCCGATTCCCTCCGCCTGGACCTGACCGCCGCGCCGTCCGCCGAGGTCCGCCCGAAGATCACCCTGCCCTTCACCCCTCCCCAGCCCCAGCCCCGGCGCAGGTACCGC
>NZ_QPFC01000040.1:0-5093 GCF_003427465.1 Nocardiopsis sp. TNDT3
ACGGGCCGGGCCGCTTTCCGTTCCACGGCGGCGGGGGCGCGGGCCGCGGTGACCGCCGGGCGTCCGGATGGTCGAGCCGCGCACACGACACCGTTCGGCACCGCTGGGGGCCGGTCCGCCGCTGAGGTCCGTGGTCGCCCTCCCCGGCCCTGGGAGGGCGTTCAGCGCGCGGGGGCGACGCACCGTTGTGATCCGGCCGTCAACGCGCGAGGGCGCCGCTCCTCCGAGCGGCGCCCTCGCCGGGTCTCAGCGCTTGGTGTCGGAGGCGTCGTCGTGGGGGGCGCGGTCGGCGGTGTCCCGCGCCCCGTCCTCGTCCGGACCGTCCTCGGCACCGTCGGCGGGGCGTTCCGCACGGGCGGCGGAGTCGGCCTCCCCGGTGTCCCCGTGGTCGGGCTCGGCTGCGGCCGGGACGTCTCCGGCCCGCGCACCGTCCTCATCCTCGTCCCCGCCGCTGGGGACGCGGTAGGAGAAGGCGCCGCTGCTGGCGTCCCGCCCGTCACCGGAGTCCCCGTCCGCGGCGCGCTCGTCGGCCTCGTCGTCGGCCCGGGCGCCGTCCCCGGTGCTGTCCGCCACCTCGTCGGTCCCGGCGTCATCGGGGTCGCCGTCGGGGGCTCGCTCCTCCTCCGGCTCGGAGTCCGCGGAGATCACCGGGAGGACGGCCGTCTCCGAGCCGGGAGCGTGTCCGTCCTCCGGCTCCCCGGAGACCACCGGGAGGACAGCCGTCTCCGGGCCGCCCCCGTCCGCCCCGGGCTCACTCGGGGCCTGCTCCGTGGCGTGCGCCTCCAGGGCGTCCTCCCGGTCGGCGGCGGGCTCGGAGTCCTCGTCCGCTTCCTCCGGACGCTCCGCGGCGCGCGCCTCCGCGGTGTCCCGGGCGTCCTCGTGGTCAGCGGCGGGCACGGACGCCTCGTCGGGCTCAGGGGTCCCGGCGGCGGCCGTGTCCTCGCCGGGCTCCCCCGCGTCACTCCTCTCGGGGGCGTCCGCGGAGGGCGCGTCGTCGATGTCCTCCTCCACCGCGTCCCGCGCGGCCCGGGAGCCGTCACCGGGCGAGGAGGCGTCCTCGGCGGAGGAGGCTCCGGGAACGTCGTAGGCGAAGGCCCCGCTCTCCTCCTCGTCGGGCCGGTCCCCGTCGTCGCCGTCCTCCGCGAAGGCGTCCTCCTCGACGGCTCCCTCAGCGGCCGACCGTCCGGGGATGTCGTAGGCGAACGGGGCCCTGTCCGAGGTGCCGGTCCCCTGAGTGCCGTCCCCGTCGCTGTCCCGGTCCCCGTCCCCGGGGACGTCGCGGGCGGAGGGGGCCGCGTCCCGGTCTGCGCTCCCGGAGTCGTCGTCCCCGTTCCCGGGGAAGTTCTCCTCCACGGCCTGCGCCGGACGGGGGATGCTGTAGGCGAAGGGCTCCTCGGAGGTGAACGCGGAGCCGCCCCGCTCCCGACCGCCGTGCTCGTCGGGGGCGTCCGTGAAGGGCGCGTCGTCGATGTCCTCCCCGACCGCGTCCTCCCCGAACGGGGGGCGGTCCTCGGCGGAGGGGCCGTCATCGGCCGGGGGCGTGCGGCCGGGAATGTCATAGGTGAAGGCTGGGCCGGAGGCGGCGGTGCGCTCGCCGGTCCCGTCCCCCGTGTCGGGTCCGTCCTCGGCGGTGGTACCGCTCGGCTCGTCCCACTCCGCCCTCGCGGCGGTGTCGGCGGCGTCGGCTCCGCTCTCCCAGGGCGCCGGGGCGCGGAGCGGCCGCTCCTCCTCGGAGGACGCCCAGGAGGGGGTCGGTCCGGCGTGGGGAGCGGAGGGGGCGGCGTCGTGCGCCGCCGTATCCGGTTCCGGCCAGTCGTGGGCCGTGGGGGTCTGCCAGCGGGGGACGTCGTACTCGGGTTCTCCGTGACCGGCGTCCTCCGCGACCGGAGTCGGCCAGGCGGGCCGCTCCGGGACACGGGGCTCCCGCACCGGCTCGGAGGCCGGTGCGGGTACGCGCCCGGGGTTCTCCGACTCCACGTGTGCGATGGGCACCGCCGATGCCGCGGTGGCGGCCATGACGGGGACGGACGCCTTCCCCAAACCGTCCGTCCGATCCGGTCTGCCCCCGCCGCCGGACCTTCCCTGGAGCAGCGCCCCCAGTAGGAGGAGAACGCTGACGCCCGCCAGTCCCAGTGCCACATACACCAGGACGGTCTCGGCGAACACCAGGGCGGCCACGATGACGGCGATGGCCGTCAGCACCGCCACGGTTGCGAGGATGCTAAGGATCACGGGTCGACCAGGACCTTTACACGTGTTGTGCCGGAGTCTTCAGTTGTTCGAGCGGATGCCGCGGTGATCAGCGGCGCTCGTGCGGCTCGCCCGGGTGGAACCCGCCGTGCTGGGCCGGCTCGGGCTGCCCGAACGGGTTGCCCGTGGGGCCGTGCTGGAGCGAGGGCGTTGCGCCGGTCTGCGGAGCCATGGTCTGGAAGCCGCCCGTGGTGTTCGGGTTGTTCAGCTCCTGGGCCTTCTCCTCCTCGCTCTTGAGCTCGCGCAGCTGGCGCTCGAAGTAGTCCTTGAGGCGGCTGCGGTACTCACGCTCGAAGTCCTTGAGCACGTTGACCTTGTGCTCCAGCTCCTCGCGCTGCTGGACGAGGCTGCCCATGACCTGGCGGTGGCGCTCCTGCGCGTCGCGGTCGAGGTTCTCGGAACGGGCGCGGGCCTCACCGATGATCTGGTCGGCCTGGCGGCGGGCCTTGCCGAGGATGTCCTCGGACTCGTGGCGGGCGCGGCCGAGGGTCTCGTCGGCCTCGCGGCGGGCGTCGGAGATCGCCTGGTCGGCGGTCTGCTGCGCGAGGGCCAGAACACGGGCGGCCGTGTCCATGTTCTCCTCGCCGCCCATGCCCATGCCGGGACCGGCCATCTGCATCTGCTGCTGGACCGGGGGCTGGGGCTCGACGGCCTGCGGAGGCTGCACCGGCTCGGGGCGCATCTGCTCGTGCTGCGGCTCGGGCGCCTGGTCCTGCTGCTGGAAGTCCTGCATGCCGGCGTTGGGCACCTTGCCCCGCAGGCACTCGGCCAGCTTGCCGCGCAGTTCCTCGTTCTCCTGGATCAGGCGGTCGAGCTCGGACTCGACCTCGTCGAGGAAGGCGTCGACCTCTTCTTCGTCGTATCCCGGTCGGAGCCGGGTGGTACTGAACTGCTTGTTCCGCACATCGGCGGGTGTCAGCGGCATGTTCGTCTCCTTGGCGCGCTTGGAGTCTGTCCGTAGGGACGCTACATGATCGTGACCTTACGGCAATCCAGATCATGACCAAGACCACATAGCGGAATCCGGGGCGGTTCCTTCCGCCTACGTCTACTCTCCTGCTAGGCGAAGCTCCCGAGCAGTGCGATCAAGATGTAGACGCCGAAGAAGAGCACCAGGACGCTCAGGTCGAGCGCGATGCTCCCCAGGCGTACGGGCTTGATGAACCGACGCAGGAACCTCAGTGGCGGGTCGGTGATCGTGTACACGATCTCAGCGATCACGAGCACGAACCCCGTGGGGCGCCACGATCTGGAGAAGGACTGCACCATCTCCAGGATCACCCTGGCCAGCAGCACGAAGACAAACAGCTGCAGGATGATGATCAGCACGGACAGGACGGTACTCACGGTCGTTCCTCGACCCAATCTCTGGACAAATGTGACGTTCTAGCTCTGATTGAAGAACCCTCGCTCGGCGATCCGCGCCTTGTCCTCGGCGGTCACCTCGACGTTGGCCGGGGACAGCAGGAACACCTTGTTGGTGACGCGTTCGATACTGCCATGCAGACCGAAGATCAGACCAGCCGCGAAGTCGACCAGACGCTTGGCGTCGCTGTCGACCATCTCGGTCAGGTTCATGATCACCGGTGTACCCTCTCGGAAGTGCTCTCCGATGGTACGCGCCTCGTTGTAGGTACGCGGATGGAGCGTGGTGATCCGCGCGAGGTCGGCGGTGGAGGCGGTCGCGGTCGTGCCACCGCGACCTGAGCCCAGGTAACCGCCGGTGTCCATCACGTCGCCTCGCGCTTCCTCGCCGGGCGGGGCGTCAGCGTCGCGTTCACGCTGCTCCTCCACCCCCTCGTCGAAATCGTCGAACTCATCATATTCGTCCGCATAGCGGTGATCGTAACGGTCGTCCTCCACGAGGCCGAGGTAGACCGCCATCTTGCGCATCGCGCCGGCCATCTCATGTCCTCCGTCGTCCCCGCGGCCTTCACCGCAGCCGACTCCTTCGCACTGTCCCGTCCGCTCTCGGGGAGAGCGTCCATTCGGGCGAACTCCACAGACGGGTTCCAAGGTCTATGTGGGGACATTACCCCACGATCGGTCCCCGGTTGCCGAGCAACGCCGTACCGAGTCGCAGGTGTGTCGCGCCTCGCTCGACCGCCGCCTCCAGGTCCCCGCTCATGCCCGCGGACACCACCGTCGCCCGAGGATAGCGATCGCGGATGCGGGCCGCGACCTCCTGTAGACGCGCGAAGGCGGCCGAGGGATCGCCCTCGCGGGGGGCGACCGCCATGACCCCGCCCAGCACGAGCGCCTCGTGCTCCTCGATCCGCGCCGCGAGTTCGAGCGCGTCCCCGGGGTCGACGCCCCCGCGCGGACCGATCACCCCGGCCCTCGAGTCCTCGTCGAGGTTGATCTGGACGAGGCAGGTCAGGCTCCGTCCGGCCGCGGCGGCGCGCTCGCCCAGTGCCCGGGCCAGCCTGGCGCGGTCCACCGAGTGCACGACGTCGGCGTAGGAGGCCACCGACCGCGCCTTGTTGGTCTGCAACTGGCCCACGAAGTGCCAGGTCAGGCCGAGGTCGGCGGTCTCGGCGGCCTTGGGCGCCGCCTCCTGGTCGCGGTTCTCGCCCACG
This sequence comes from Nocardiopsis sp. TNDT3, assembly GCF_003427465.1. NCBI lineage: Bacteria > Bacillati > Actinomycetota > Actinomycetes > Streptosporangiales > Nocardiopsidaceae > Nocardiopsis > Nocardiopsis sp. TNDT3. The sequence continues at coordinate 4,830 of NZ_QPFC01000040.1, forward strand.
TCGGTCACCCCGAGTGAGGCGAGAATCCGCACATCGGAGGCCGGGTGTGTCTTGGTGACGGCGACCAGCGACACCTCGTCCGGGCTGCGGCCGGCCTTGGCGCAGGCCGCCTCGATCCTGGCCCGCGCGGCGGCGAGGTTGGCGCGGACCTGCTCGACGCGAGCCGGGTCTGCGTGTGTCACGGTGCTCCTTCTTTCCCTGGGACGGATCCCACTCGCTGTCCTTCCTACACCCCCCTCGCCCCGCGTGCCCCGAACCCCGGGG
>NZ_QPFC01000430.1:0-10336 GCF_003427465.1 Nocardiopsis sp. TNDT3
CCCCCGCCGCCCCCAGCATCTCCTTCCTCCGCGACTTCGGCCCCCCGCTGATGATCGGCCTGTTCGTCCTGTGGGCCCTCTTCCTCATCGTCGGCTTCTCCAACGCGGTGAACCTGACCGACGGCCTCGACGGCCTGGCCACCGGCGCGACGATCCTGTCCCTGGTCGCCTACGTCATCATCGGCAACTGGCAGCTGCGCCAGTCCTGCGTGTCCTACCTCTCGGACAGCTGCTACACGGTCCGCGACCCCCTGGACCTGGCCGTGGTGGCCGCCTCCGTGCTCGGCTCCTGCATCGCCTTCCTGTGGTTCAACGCCCCGCCCGCCAAGATCTTCATGGGCGACACCGGCTCCCTGGCCCTGGGCGGTCTGATCGTGGGCCTGGCCATCACCACCCGCACGCAGCTCCTGCTGCTGCTCATCGGCGGCCTGTTCGTCATCATCACCCTGTCGGTGATGGTCCAGATCACCTCGTTCCGCCTCACCGGCAAACGCGTGCTGCGCATGGCGCCCCTCCAGCACCACTTCGAGCTCAAGGGCTGGGCCGAACCCACCATCGTGATCCGCTTCTGGATCATCCAGGGCCTGTTCGTGGCGATCGCCATCGGGCTCTTCTACCTGGAATGGATGCCGAGGTAGGCATGGCGCACCACGCTTCCCCAACACCGCCCGGCACCGCGCCGGAGGGCGCGCCCCTGCGGGGGCGCCGGGTCTGCGTCGCGGGCCTGGGAGTGTCCGGGCCCCCCGTGGCCAGGGCGCTCCTGGCCCGCGGGGCCCGCGTGACCGTCGTCGACGGCCGCGACGACGACACCGTCCGCCCGGTGGCCGACCGGCTCCGGGCGGAGGGCGCCGAGGTCGTCCTGGGCGACACCCCGCTGCCCGCGGACTGCGACCTGGTGGTCACCTCGCCCGGCTGGCGCCCCGACTCCCCGCTGCTGGTCCGGGCCGCCGAGGCCGGGATCGAGGTCATCGGGGACGTCGAACTCGCCTGGCGGCTCAAGCCCGCCGACCAGGTGTGGCTGGCCGTCACCGGCACCAACGGCAAGACCACCACCGTGCGCATGCTGGAGGCGATGCTGCGCGCGGACGGCCGCGACGCGCTCGCCGTCGGCAACGTCGGCACCCCGGTCGTGGAGGCGGTCCAACCCGACGCCGGGGGCCGTTTCCGCGAGGTCCTGGCGGTGGAGCTGTCCAGCTTCCAGCTGCACTGGTCCTCCAGCCTGCGCCCGCACGCCGCGACCGTCCTCAACATCGCCCCCGACCACCTGGACTGGCACGGCGGCCTGGACCCCTACGCCCGCGCCAAGGGCCGGATCTACGCGCCCGGCACCCTCCGCGTGGTCAACACCGCCGATGCCTGGTCGGTCCGCCTGGCCGAGGAGGACGGCGACCCGCACACGCCGCTGGTCGGCTTCCGCCTGGACACGCCCCGCGCGGGCGAGGTCGGCGTGGTCGAGGACCTGCTGGTGGACCGGGCCTTCGTCGAGGACCCGCACAGCAGCGCCGAGGAGCTGGCCACGCTCTCCGACGTGCGCCCGGCCGCGCCGCACAACGTCGCCAACGCCCTGGCCGCCGCCGCGCTGGCCCGCTCGGTGGGCGTGTACCCCGGTTCGGTCCGGGCCGGGCTGGCCGCCTTCGATCCCGAGCCGCACCGCATCGCCTTCGTGGCCACCGCGGGGGGCGTGGACTACGTGGACGACTCCAAGGCCACCAACCCGCACGCCGCCGCCGCGTCCCTGGGCTCCTACCCGTCCGTGGTCTGGATCGCGGGCGGCCTGCTCAAGGGCGCCGAGGTCGACGACCTGGCCGCGATGGCCGCCGACCGCCTGCGCGCGGCCGTGCTCATCGGCGCCGACCGCGCCCGGCTGCGCGAGGCCCTGGCCGAGCACGCCCCCGGGGTTCCGGTGGTGGAGGTCGAGGGCCCCGCCGACGGGGACGGCACCGTCATGGACGCGGTGGTCGCCGCCGCCGCCTCCCTGGCCGAGGAGGGCGACACCGTCCTGCTGGCGCCCGCGGCCGCCTCCATGGACATGTTCACCGACTACCGCGAACGGGGCCGCCTCTTCGCCGAGGCCGTACTCCGCTTGCCCTGAGTGACGGTTCGCCGCCCGTGCGTGACCGAACACGCGCGGGCGGCCCCCACTGTGCCCTCTGCCACGCCCCCGGGTCGTCAAAGATGGCCAACACGCGCGAAATGTCCACGGCTCCGCACCCGCCGGTACGCCAGTATTGAGGCGCGAATTTCGTGCGGAGGGTGTGGATGGCGGCGACGACGGCGGTTCCCGGGGCGACCCGGTCCAAGGCGCGCGCGGCGGCGGGCGGACGCGAACGCGCCCTGTGGCGTGAGTGGGTCCGCCTGCTGGACCGGCCGCTCACCTCGTACTACCTGATCCTGGGCACCTCGGTCCTGCTCATCGCGCTGGGCCTGATGATGGTGCTGTCCTCCACGATGGTCAACTCCATCGACGAGACCGGCTCGGCCTTCTCGATGTTCCAGCAGCAGCTGGTCTCGGCCGCCCTGGGCCTGCCGCTGATGTTCCTGGCCTCCCACCTGCCCCAGCGGATCTTCCGCCTGGTCGGCTACCCGGCGATGATCGTCTCGGCGGCGCTGCTGCTGCTCACCGTCTTCCAGGGCGTGGAGGTCAACGGCGCCACCCGCTGGCTGGACCTGGGCGGGCTGATCATCCAGCCCTCCGAGCCGGCCAAGCTCGCCTTCGCCCTGTGGGGTGCCAACATCCTGGCCCGCAAGGAGGAGCTGCGCGAGCTCACCGAGTGGCGGCACCTGCTCATCCCGCTGCTGCCCGGATGCGGCCTGCTGGTCCTGCTGGTGCTGATGGGCTCCAACCTGTCCACGGGCCTGGTGTTCCTGGTCACCTTCCTGGGGCTGCTGTGGGTGGTGGGCGCGCCCGGCAGGCTGTTCGGGGCCATGTTCGGCCTGGTCCTGGGACTGGCCGCCATCGCCATCGCCATCGAGCCCTACCGCATGGCGCGCGTCACCTCCTTCCTGGACCCCGAGGCCGACCCCCTGGGCTCGGGCATGCAGTCGCTGCACAGCCTCTACGCCCTGGGCACCGGCGGGGTCTTCGGCGTCGGCATCGGCGAGAGCCGCGAGAAGTGGGGCTTCCTGCCCTTCGCCGAGTCCGACTTCGTCTTCGCCATCATCGGCGAGGAGTTCGGCCTCATCGGCACCCTGCTCATGCTCGCCCTGTTCGGCATGCTCGGCTACGCCGGGATGCGCGTGGCCTTCCGCGTCAAGGAGCCCTTCCCCCGCCTGGCCTCCTTCGCCATCGTCACCTGGATCATGGGCCAGGCCATGATCAACATTGGCGCCGTCATCGGGCTGCTGCCCGTCACCGGCGTCCCGCTGCCCCTGGTCTCCTACGGGGGCTCGTCTCTGGTCACCACCATGGCGGCCCTGGGCGTTCTCCTGGCACTGGCCAAGACCGAGCCGGAGGCGCGCAAGGTGCTGGAGGCCCGGGGTCCCAGTCGGGTGCAAAGGGCTCTAAGCTGGCTGGGCCTGGACAACATCGCCGCCTCGGTGAACAACCTCGGCGGCGCGGCGGCGTCCGGGCGACCCACCACGGCACGCGGCCCGCGCACGGCGGGCGCCCGCGGTGGCAGGACAACGGCCAAGCACAGGAGCGGACCGGTCCCGGCGGGTGACCGGCCAAGGAGGAATCGGCGACGATGAGGGTAGCCCTCGCCGGAGGCGGCACGGCCGGGCATATCGAGCCCGCACTCTCCCTTGCGGACGCGCTGCGGCGCATGGACCCCAGCACGGAGATCCTCTGCCTGGGCACCGAGCGGGGCCTCGAGACCCGGCTGGTGCCCATGCGCGGCTACGAGCTGGGCATCATCCCGGCCGTCCCCCTGCCGCGCAGGCTCACCCCGCAGCTGCTCAGCGTGCCCGGCAAGCTCGCGGGCGCCCTCAGCGCGGCCGGTGAGCACCTGGACCGGCTCCAGGCCGACATCATCGTCGGCTTCGGCGGCTACGTGGCCACGCCCGGCTACCTGGCCGCCCGCCGCAGGCGCATCCCCATCGTCGTCCACGAGGCCAACCCCCTGCCGGGCCTGGCCAACCGGCTGGGCGCGCGCCTGACCCCGCACGTGTTCACCGGCCACCCCCACACCCAGATCCGCAACGGCCGCTTCGTGGGCATCCCGCTGCGCGAGCAGATCACCTCGCTCGACCGGCTGGCCATGGGCGACAAGGCCCGCACCTACTTCGGCCTGCGCCACGACCTGCCCACCCTGCTGATCTTCGGCGGCTCCCAGGGCGCCCAGCGCATCAACGAGACCGCCTACGCCGCCCGCGACGCCTTCCGCGACAGCGGCGTCCAGGTGCTGCACGTGGTCGGCCCCAAGAACGCCGACGAGCCCCAGGACCTCACCCAGATGGGCATCCCCTACGTCGCCGTCCCCTACGTGGACCGCATGGACATGGCCTACGCCGCGGCCGACGTGGCCATGTGCCGCTCCGGGGCGATGACCTGCGCCGAGCTGACCGCCGTCGGCCTGCCCGGCGCGTTCGTGCCGCTGGCCATCGGCAACGGCGAGCAGGCCCTCAACGCCGAGCCCATCGTCCAGGCGGGCGGCGGGATGATGGTCAACAACGCCGACGTCTCCGTCGAGTGGATCACCCAGCAGCTCATCCCGCTGCTCACCGACACCGACCGGGTCGTGGCCATGTCCGAGGCGGCCGCCCGGATGGGCCGCCGCGACGCCGACATGGAGCTGGCCCGCGAGGTCACGGCCATCGCCCGCGGCGACAAACCCACGCCCGACATGCCGGTGTCCGAGGACGACGGCGACGAGGCCTTCTACGACGACGGGAAGGACACCCGATGAGCCTGGTGCGGCCGACCGAGCCGGTGCCCGTGGACAAGCTGGGCCGTACCCACTTCATCGGCCTGGGCGGAGCGGGCATGTCCGGCATCGCCCGCGTGCTGCTCCAGTCGGGGGTGGAGGTCTCGGGCAGCGACGCCCGCGACAGCGATACCCTGCGCGAACTGGAGCAGATGGGCGCCGACGTCCACGTGGGACACGCCGCCGACAACCTCGGCACGGCGGAGACCCTGGTGGTCTCCTCCGCCATCCGCGAGGACAACCCCGAACTGGTCGAGGCGCGCCGCCGGGGCCTGCGCGTGCTGCCCCGGGCCGCGGCCCTGGGCGCGCTGCTGCTGGGCCGCGAGGGCGTCGCCGTCTCGGGCACCCACGGCAAGACCACCACCACGTCCATGGTCGCGGTGGTGCTCCAGCACGTGGGCGCCGACCCCGGCTACGTCATCGGCGGCAAGCTGGTCACCACCGGCCTGGGCGCCGACGCCGGCATCGGCGAGGTCATCGCGGTGGAGGCCGACGAGAGCGACGGCTCCTTCCTCATGCTCTCGCCCAAGATCGCGGTGGTCACCAACGTCGAGGCCGACCACCTGGACAACTACAGCGGTATCGAGGAGATCCACGCCAACTTCGCCTCGTTCGTCGACCGGGTCGAGCGCACGCTCGTCGTGGGAGTGGACGACCCCGGCGCCCGCCGGGTGGCCGAGCTGGCCCGCGAACGCGGCAAGCGGGTGCTCACCTACGGCGAGGCCGAGGACGCCGACTACCGCGTCACCCGGGTGCGCGCCCGCGGCTTCACCACCGAGTTCACCATCCGCACCGCGAACGGCGAGCCCGTGGACGGCCAGCTCGCCGTACCGGGCCGCCACAACGTGCTCAACGCGGCCGCGGCCGTCGCGGTCGCCGACGAGCTGGGCCACGACCTGGAGGTGGCGGTCGAGGGCATCGCCGACTTCGCCGGCGCCGCGCGCCGCTTCGAGCCCAAGGGCGAGGCGGGGGGAGTGGCCGTCTACGACAGCTACGCCCACCACCCCACCGAGATCGAGGCCGACCTGCGCGCGACCCGTGCGGCGCTGGAGTCCCTGGCCGAGGAGGCGCGCGAGGACGGTCGTGAGCACGCCGGGGGCAGGGTCGTCGCCCTGTTCCAACCGCACCTGTACAGCCGCACCCGCATCTTCGCCGAGGAGTTCGCCGCCGCGCTGGGCCTGGCCGACGAGGTCGTGGTCACCGAGGTCTACGCCGCCCGCGAGGACCCCGAGCCCGGGGTCACGGCGGAGCTGATCACCTCGCGTGTCGCGCACGACCGCGTGTGGTACGTGCCCGGCCGCGACGACGCCGTGCTCCGGGTGGCCGAGTTGGCCGGCCCCGGCGACATCGTGCTCACCATGGGCGCGGGCGACGTCACCGAGCTGGGCCCGCGCATCGTCGAGGCGCTCGCGCAGAGGGCCGACGGCCTCGGGGGCTGAGGCGGGAACGGCCAGTGTTGGGGAAGCGGTCGCGCGGACACACGGAAGGGGAGCAGGTGGTCGCTGAGCAGGAGGAGGCGGCTGGGCACGCGGTGCCGCGCAAGCGGTCCGACCCCTGGAAGTTCGCCTTCGTGGCTCTGCTGGTGGTCGCCCTGGTCTGCGTGGTCGCCTGGCTGCTGCTCGGGTCCCGCCTGCTCGTGGTGCGCGACGTCGCGGTCACCGGCCTGGACCGGACCCCCTCCGAGGAGGTGGTCGCGGCCCTGGGCGTGCCCACCGGGACGCCCCTGATCAGGGTCGACCTGGACCGCAGCGAGGAGCGCGCCGAGGCGCTGCCGCTGGTGGAGTCGGCCACGGTCACCCGCGGCTGGCCCGCCACCCTGGAGGTCGAGGTGGTCGAACGCCGACCGCTGCTGGCCGTCCAGGCGGGGGAGGACTACCGGCTGATCGACGCCGACGGCGTGCGCATCGAGGACGCGCCGAGCCTGCCCGACGCCTACCCGCTGGTCCGCGTGACCGGGGAGGTGGAGGGCAACGAGGCCGTCGCCGCCGCCGCCGACATCGTCGGACGGGCACCGGACTCCCTCCTCTCCCGGATCCGGCTCATCGACGCCACCGACCCCGAGGCGATCGTGATCGAACTCGCCGAGGAGGCCCGTGTCGAGTGGGGCTCGCCCGAGGAGACCGCGCGCAAGAGCGACGTCCTGCGGGTGCTCATCGGCGAGCACCCGCCGCAGGAGGAGCGCGTCTACGACGTGTCCGCGCCCGACCTCGCCGTGGTGAGGTGAAGCGTTCCCAGGAACAGGACAGGCAGGGACGCGGCGGCGGGGGCCGGTCCGCCGAGCGGTACGGGCGCGGGCGGGCCGGAGGACCCCGGCGGCACGCCCGGGCGTCCCGCTCGGACATTCCAGACGCGACGCGCCGAGGGCGCACATCGCTTCCCCGTGTCGTGCGCCGTTAGGCTGAACTCGTCATCGGTTGCCCGTGGTCGGCGGTCCGCTTACTGTCGGGAAACACAACCGAACGTCAACAAAGCACCAGAACAGGCTTTTCGGGTACGCGGGAACCGTTCCGCCTCACGGCGGACCGCACCAGCCCCTTCCGGGCGGGTGGACGGAGGCTCCGGCGGTCCGGGGTCCCCCGGTCACGGCGTCGTGGACGACCCGTCGGGGGACCCGAAACGCACACTGTAGAACCGGATGCCGGACCAAAGGCGCCTCCGGTGGCACACAGCCACCGGACGCGGTGGCGGAACGGCGTAAGCGAGCGGAAAGGCCCCTCGTCGTGGCAGCACCGCAGAACTACCTCGCGGTCATCAAAGTCGTCGGCATCGGCGGCGGCGGTGTCAACGCCGTCAACCGAATGATCGAAGAGGGGCTCAAGGGCGTCGAGTTCATCGCCATCAACACTGACGCCCAGGCGCTGCTGATGAGTGACGCAGACGTCAAGCTGGACGTCGGGCGCGAACTCACCCGCGGCCTCGGAGCCGGAGCCAACCCCGATGTCGGCCGCAAGGCCGCCGAGGACCACCGGGAGGAGATCGAGGAGGTCCTCAAGGGGGCCGACATGGTCTTCGTCACCGCCGGTGAGGGCGGTGGAACCGGAACCGGGGGCGCCCCGGTCGTGGCCAACATCGCCCGGTCCCTGGGCGCCCTGACCATCGGCGTGGTCACCCGCCCCTTCGGGTTCGAGGGCAAGAGGCGGGCCACCCAGGCCGAGTCGGGGATAGCGATGCTCCGCGAGGAGGTCGACACCCTCATCGTGATCCCCAACGACCGGCTGCTGTCCATCTCCGACCGCCAGGTCAGCGTGTTGGACGCCTTCAAGGCCGCCGACCAGGTACTCCTGTCCGGTGTGCAGGGCATCACCGACCTGATCACCACGCCGGGACTGATCAACCTGGACTTCGCCGACGTCAAGTCGGTCATGTCCGGGGCGGGATCGGCGCTCATGGGCATCGGGTCGGCGCGCGGGGACGACCGGGCGGTCGCGGCGGCGGAGATGGCGATCTCCTCGCCACTGCTGGAAGCGAGTATCGACGGGGCCCACGGTGTGCTGCTGTCCATCCAGGGCGGCTCCGACCTGGGGCTCTTCGAGATCAACGAGGCGGCACAGCTCGTCGCGAACTCGGCGGCGCCCGAGGCCAACATCATCTTCGGCGCCGTCATCGACGACGCCCTGGGCGACGAGGTGAGGGTCACCGTCATCGCGGCCGGCTTCGACGAGCCGGAGGGAGTGATCCCGGTGGTGCGGGAGCGCCAGCCGGTGGACCCTCCTGAGGCCGCCGCCCCCAAGGCAGGCATCACGTCCGGCAGGGAGGAGAGGACCGCTCCGGCGGCGCCCGCCTCCGCGGACGCGAGCGGGGCGTCGGCCGCCAACATGCCGTGGATCACACCGTCCCGTCCGGCCGAGCCCGCCCCGGAGCCGCAGTGGACGCCGCCGGCGGCCCAGGCTCCGCCGGTCCAGCAGCCGGTCGAGGCCGAGCCCGCCCACCAGGAGCAGTACACCCAGGCCGCTCCGGCCGAGCCGGACCCCGCACAGCAGACCCCGCCCCACGGCACGTCCGCCTTCCAGGCGGAGGCCGAGCCCGCCGAGCCGGTCCGCGCCGAGGAGCCCGCTCCGGCCGAGGAGGAGCCCGCCGAGCGTGAGGGCGGCCACGCGGGTCACATCCACGCGGTTTCGGACGCCACCGCCGAGCGGCGCGGGGACGTGCCCACGCCCCGGCGCCGGGTCATCTTCGACGACCCCGACGACCTCGACGTGCCGGAGTTCCTGAAGTAGCTCCGACCCCGGCCCCAGGGCCGGGGTCGTCGCCGCTTCGGGGCGGTCTCCGCCCAGCCCGGGGCGGTTCGGGCGGTGGTAGTGTCCTGGACCGGGGGGACGGCGAGGCGGGCCCCGCGGGAGCCCGCTCCCGCGAGGAGTCCGCGCCGGAGCCGGAACACGGCCGGTACCGGCCACCGGCCCCGAACGCCCTCCGGGCGACGCGGCCCGGGGTTCCCCCTCCGGCAGGAGCGGGGAGGAAACACCACCGGATGAGCAACGTCATCGACCTGGGCCACGGGGTCCGCGCGGCCGTCACCGAACGGCACGGGGGAGTGAGCGCCCCGCCCTACGACTCGCTCAACATGGGCCTGGGCTCGGGGGACGAACGCGAGGCGGTGCTCGCCAACCGCGAGATCGCCGCCCGCGACCTGGGGTTCGACGTCGACCGGGTCGTGTGGATGCACCAGGTGCACAGCGCCGACGTCCTCGTGGCCACCGGCCCCGGGGGCGCGGGCACCTGCGACGGGGTGGTCACCACCCGCTCCGACCTGGTCCTGGCCTCGATGGCCGCCGACTGCCTTCCGGTCCTGGCCGCCGACGCCGAGGCGGGCGTCCTGGGCGCCGCGCACTCCGGCCGACTGGGCACCGCGAACGGTGTGGCCGCCAACCTGGTCGCGGCGATGGCCGACCAGGGCGCCCGCGCCGACCGGATCACCGTCTTCCTGGGCCCCGCCATCTGCGGCGGGTGCTACGAGGTCCCGCCCCACGTGCGCGACGAGACCGCGCGCGGGGTACCCGAGGCCGCCTGCACCACGAGCCGGGGCACCGCCGGCGTGGACATGCGCGCCGCCGTCACCGCCCAGCTGCGCCGGGCGGGCGTCACCGACATCCGGGCCGACGGCCGCTGCACCCTGGAGAGCCCCGAACTGTTCTCCCACCGTGGTCAGGCGCCGACCGGCAGGTTCGCCGCCTTCCTCTGGCGCGCCTGAACGTCGTACCCGGCCACCAGGACGGTGCCGTGGGACGACCGGGACAGCCCGGTTTCCCCGCCTCCGCGGCGCCCGCGCGCCTCCCGGTCGGCCCCGTCCCCCGGCCCCGCCGTAGGCGCCGAAGGCTTCCCGTTCTCCGGGTGCCCGGACACGAGCAGGACCGCGCCGTAGGTGTCCGTTGAGGGTGCTGGCCGGCGACGGATGGGACGAAGCGAAGCGGAGGCCCGAAGAACACCGCCTCACGCGCGGCCCCCGACGGGCCCGGCGTCCCCGGGGTTCGGGG
>NZ_QPFC01000431.1:0-6760 GCF_003427465.1 Nocardiopsis sp. TNDT3
GGTCTGGCGCACCCCGCACCGGTCCGGGCGCAGCGTCTCCACCCCGAGCCTGCCCGAGCACGGGGGCGGTGACCCCGCCCCGCTCCGGTGGCTCTTCGAGAGCGGGCCCGAGGAGTTCGAGTGGGGCGGCGGCGAGGGCGGGAACGGCATGTTCTTCACCTTGGAGCCCGACAGCCTCTCCGCGGACCCGGACCAGCTCGCCGAGCAGCTCCTGGCGGTCGGCGGCCGGGCCTCCGGGGCCACGCGGGACCCCTCCCCCGCGGTCGGGCTCGTGTACGCCCTCCAGTTGCTGTACGAGGAGGCCCCGGTCGGCCCCGACGTGCAGGCCGCCGCGCTGCGCGCGCTCGCCGGGCAGGAGGACGTGCGGTACGCGGGCACGGCCAGGGACCGCGAAGGGCGCGAGGGCGAGCTGTTCCTGGTCGAGGAGGACGCCGGGGACGGCATCGTCCTGGAGCGCAGGATCATGTTCGACGCCGACACGGGCACGCCGCTCTACCACGAGACGGTCGCCGTGGAGTCGCCCGGGGAGGAGGGGCTGCCGAGGGTGAACAACTACACCGTGCTGGTGGAGACCGCCTGGGTGGCGGAGGTCGGCGCCGCCCCCTGACCGGCGCTCCCGGCGCCGGGAGCGGCACCGGACGCACACCCCCCGGTACCAGCTCGGAACCAGCCGCAAACCGGGGCGGAGCACGCCGAAACCACACATCGATTTGTCGACATTCGTACCCGCACGGCGACGAATCCGCATGTGGACGTGTCCGCTCCCCCTACCTGGTCAGCGCCAGGACCTCGGCGCCCGGCAGGTCCGCGAGCAGCTTGCCCGGCACCAGCAGCTTGGAGCGGCGCACCCCGCTGCCCACCACGACCTCGGCCTCGGCGGCGACCGCCTCGTCCACCAGGACCGGCCACCCCTGCGGCAGGCCGAGCGGCGTGATGCCGCCGTACTCCATCCCGGTCAGCCCGGTGGCCTCGTCCATCGGCGCGAACGAGATCTTGCGGGCGCCGAGGCGGCGGCGGACGACCCCGTTGACGTCGGCGCGCTGGGTGGCCAGCACCATGCACGCCGCGTAGGACACCTCGCCGCCGCGCCTGGCCGCGACCACCACGCAGTTCGCGCTGGTCGCCAGGGGCATCCCGTACCGTTCGCAGAACTGCGCCGTGTCCGCGAGCTCCGGGTCGATCGGCGCCACCCGTGCGTCCTCACGGCCGCGCACCGCGGCCAGGACCGGGTCGGCCAGCAGCTCCGGGTGCTCGTCCGCACGTACCCAGTTCAGCCCATCGGACATGGCACACCTCGATGTCGTCGTGAAGGTCGTTCGGAGGGGGTCCTCCGACGAGGGGACACCGCCAGGCTAACCGCCGCCTCAGTGGCGCCCGGCGATCCGCAGCGCCAGTTCGGCCAGGTCCCCGGCCCGGTAGCCGGGCCACCCGTGCACCGCCTCCAGGTACTCCCCCGGGATCGCGCCCGCGCCCCACCGGGCGCCGAGCAGCGCCCCGGCGATCGCGGCCACGGTGTCGGTGTCGTCGCCCGCGCGCACGGCGGCCCGCAGCGCCGGGGCGAACCCGTCCGGCTCGCGCACCACGGCCGACCACGCCGCCTGGAGGGCGGTGACCACGAACCCGTTGGGGCTGAAGGCCCGCGGCGGGCGCTCCTCGGCCTCGTCCAGCCGCGCCGCCCACGCTGCGCGCCGCTCGGGCGGCAGCAGCTCCAGGCCCGCGCGCACGCCCGCCAGGTCGCCGTGCGCGACCGCGTGCCGGATCCCCTCGCACCACAGCACGCAGGCCTCGGAGGCCAGCGGGTCGCCGTGGGTGAGGCGGCTGTAGCGGTCGGCCGCCGCGGCCAGGCCCTCCGGGTCGTCCGGGTAGGCCAGGGCCAGCGGCCCCGTGCGCATGAGCGACCCGTTGCCCGCGCTCGGCACCCCCTCGGCGAAGCGCTCCGCCGCGACCCGCTCCATCACCTCGGCCACCTCCGGACGCCGGTAGGCGTGCCCGGCGCGGCCCATCACCCACGCCGTCTGGTTGCCGATGTCGGTGGCGCCCTCGTTCCTCCAGCGCAGGAAGGCGTCCGCGGTGTGCCGCAGCGCCTCCGCCGACAGCGGGTCCCCGTGCTCGCGCAGGGCCTCGGCGATGCACACGGCCATCTGGGTGTCGTCGGAGTACTCGCCCGGGGCGTAGGGACCCAGGCCGCCGCCGACCATCTCCGGGACCCGGTCCTCCGAGAGCGGCGGACCGAACTCGTAGGGAACGCCCAGGGCGTCGCCGCACGCGGTGCCGAGCAGGACGCCCGCCGCGCGGTCCTCGCGGGTTCCGGGGGAGGGGAGGTTCACAGGGGCCTCACAACGTTTCGGTACCAGGGATGCTGCGAGTCGACCCTACTGTTCGGCGCATGTCCGCATATGACCCGGGAACGTGGGATTCGGAAGGGTGCGGGGGAATAGAATCCGTGCCATGGAGACCCCCACTCCCGATCCCCTCTTCGGCATCACGCTGCACGAGCGCTACATCCTCGGAAAGCGGCTGCGCAGCGGCGCCTCGGGAACCGTCCACGTCGCACACGACCTCGGCGGCGACCAGACCGTCACGGTCACCGTGCTGCACCCCTGGCTGGTGGGCGACCACGGTGCCGTGCACGCGTTCCTGGACCGCGCCCAGACCCTGGAGGGCCTGTCCCACCCGGGGATCGCCCGGGTCCTCGGCCACGGCCGCGACGGCGAGCACGTGTACGCGGTCGGCGAGTACCTGTCGGGGCACACCCTCGCGGAGGCGCTGGGCGAGGGCGGCGGGGGGCTGCGCTACCCGGTGCAGGCGGCGCTGGCCATCGTGGCCGGGGCGCTCACCGCGCTCGACGCCGCCCACGGCGCGGGCGTCGTGCACGGCGCGCTCGACCCCCACACGGTCGTGGTGGACGGTGAGGGAGGGGTGCGGGTCACCGGTTTCCCCCTGCTCTTCGACGCCGAGGAGGACGCCGGTCCCGAGACCCGTACCGACGTGCACGCCGTCGGGCGGCTCCTGTACACGCTGTTGACCGGGGTGCCCGCGGACCCGGAGGCCCGGCCGCTGCGGCCCTCGGCCGTCATCCCCGGCCTGCCGTCCGACCTGGACATGCTGGTCGCCAACGCCACCGACCCCAACCCGCGCTACCGCCCGCGCGACGCGGGCCAGTACCTCACCGTGGTCGAACAGGTGCTGCGGTCGCTGTCCGGGGCCCCGGTGAACCCCGCCGACGTCGACACCCGGCCCATCCCGGTGATCACCGACGCCCCGCCGGAGCGAGGGGAGGAGCGCGCCGCACCGGTCCCGCCGTGGCGGCGCGTCCCCGTGCTGGTCACCGCGGGCGTCCTGGTCCTGGTCCTGTTCGCGGCCGGGTGGGCGCTGGTCCCGGACGACCGCGTCGCGCTGCCCGACCTCGTGGGCGCCTCCAGCGAGCAGGCCGAGGAGCGGCTGGCCGGGCTCGGCATGGACCTGGCCGTGCGCTTCGAGGACGCCTACAGCGACACCGTCGGAGCCGGAGCGGTCGCCGACAGCACGCCCGCGCCCGGCAGCGACGTGGCGCGGGGAGCCGAGGTCCTGCTGCACGTCTCCACCGGGCCGCGGTACTCCGGGGTTCCCGACGTGGTCGGCGGCACCGAGAACGAGGCGCGCGAGACCCTGCGCCAGGCCGGGTTCACCGGTATCGAGATCGTCCAGGAGCACTCCCCCGACCAGCCCCCGGGCACCGTCCTGTCCACCGAGCCCGCGGCGGGCGAGGAGGGCGACCGCGAGGAGCCGGTCGTGCTCAGCGTGAGCGAGGGCGTCATCGTCCCCACGCTGATCGGCATGGGCCAGGAGGAGGCCGCGACCGCCCTGGCCGGGCTCGGCCTGGTCGTACAGGTCACCGAGGAGCACCACGACACCGCGCCCGTCGGCGAGGTCAGCGGGCAGACCCCCGAACCCGGCACGATCCTGCCGGAGGAGGCCGCCGTCTCCCTCACCGTCTCCCTCGGCCCCGAGCCGGAGGAGGAAGAGGAGGAGTCCGAGGAGGAGGCCTCCCCCTCCGACGAGGACGACCCCCGCGTCGACGAGGGGGAACAGGACGGCCGGGGCGACCAGGACGGCTGGGGCGGCCGGGGCGATGACGACGACGACCGCGGACGCGGGGACGGCGGCGGCTCCTGCGACGCCCCGCAGTGGAACGGGGGCACCGTGTACGACACCGGTGACCGCGTCCAGCACGATGGCCGTGAGTACGAGGCGCGCTGGTGGATCCAGGGCTACCCGCCGAGCGGCGACCAGTGGGGCGTGTGGGAGGACAAGGGCTCCTGCTGAGGAGTGCCGCCGCCCCGTGCCGGGGCGTTCCCGGTCCCTGCGGCGGTCGGACCCGGCGCCCGCCACCGGGCCGCCCGGCGCGACGCGTGCCGGGCACGGGGCCCGGGGTCAGACCGACGCGCCCGCGGTGAAGTGCGCGGCACGTTCGCGCGCCCACGCGCGGAAGGTCAGCGCGGGCCGGCCGGTGACCGCCTCGACGTCCCCCGAGACCGGCTCGGGGGTGTCGACGAGGGAGGCCCAGTAGGCGAGCCCGGCGGTGGCGAAGTCGGCGCCCATGCTCTCGGCGATCTCGGCGCGGGCCTCCTCCTCGGGCTGCTCCTCCCAGCGCACCGGCTGTCCCGTCTCCTCCCCGAGGATCCGCACCTGCTCGGCCTGGGTCAGCGACTCGGGTCCGGTCACCGTGTAGGCCCTGCCCGCGTGCCCCTCGTCCAGCAGGGCCCGCACGGCGACCGCCGCGACGTCGCGCTCGTGGACCAGCGAGCGCGAGGCCAGGCCGTGGGGGGCGCGGACCGCTCCGGCGCGGACCTGCTCGGCCCAGACCAGGGTGTTGGCGGTCATGCCCGTGACGCGCAGGAAGGTCCACTCCCGCCCGGAGGCGCGCACGGCGGCCTCCACCCTCCCCCACACGCTGTCGGCGTCCTCCCCGGCCGCGACCGCCGAGAAGTAGACGACCCGGCGCACGTGCCCGGTCAGGGCCGCCACCGTCTCCTCGATCCCCTCGGTGCCGTACCCCGGCCAGAGCAGGTACGCCCCTGTCGCGCCCTCGGCGGCGGCGGACACGGCTCCGGGGTCGGTGATGTCTCCCCCGACGACCTCGACGCCCTCGGGCAGCCGCGCCCTCCCCGGATCCCGCACGAGCGCCCGCACGGCGACCCCCTCCGCGAGCAGCCCCGCCACCACGTGGCGGCCGGTGTTGCCCGTGGCCCCGGTGACCAGGATCGTCTCGGCCATGGTTCTTCTCCCGTTCGCTACGGCGGCCCGGACCCCGGTCCGGGCGGGCGCCGGCGCGGCGCCCGGAGGCCACTCTTCTACCTCAATAAATATTGAGGTCAAGGGGGAGGAGCGGAGCTCGTGCGGCCGCGCGGCGCGTGTGGGCTCCCCGTACACCGATCCGGGGCCGAATGTATGTGCCCGCTACATGTGAAACGGAACACTCCGGTTCTACCTTCGGGTTGGCACCCCATCCCCCCAGCTCGGGCGGTTGTGTCGGACAGGCGGGTGCCGACTGGAGGAACAGTGATGCGCAAGACCCCCCTGACCGCCGCCTCCTGCGCGGTCGTCCTCGCCGTGACCGCCTGCGGAACCCCCGGCGAGGCCGCCGGGGGAGGCGAGGACGCGCCCGTCAGGGTCGGCATCGTCTACTCCGCCACCGGCCCCCTGGCCACCTACGGCGAGCAGTACCGGCAGGGCTTCGAGGCCGGACTCGACCACGCCACCGGCGGGACGATGGAGATCGACGGCCGCCCGATCGAGGTCGAGTACATGGACGACGCAGGCGACCCCACGAAGGCGGTCACGGCCACCCGCGACCTCATCGGCACCGGCCACGACATCATCGCCGGGTCCACCGCCTCCGGCATCGCCGTCCAGGTCGCCCCGCTCGCCGAGCAGAACGACATCCTCTTCATCTCCGGATCCGCCGCCACCGACGCCGTCACCGGCGTCAACGACCACACCTTCCGCTCCGGGCGCCAGACCTACCAGGACATCCTCACCGCCGGAACCTTCATGGACGACCCCGAGGGCGCGGACGTCCTGGTCCTGGCCCAGCAGAACGCCTTCGGCCAGGACAACGTCGCCGCCGTCACCGACGTCCTCGGGGCCGAGGGGGCCGACGTCGACAGCGTCCTGGCCCCGCCGGAGACCACCGACCTCACCCCGTTCGCCGAGCAGGTCAGCCAGGCCGAACCCGACCTGGTCTTCGTCGCCTGGGCGGGCGAGACCGCCTCCGCCATGTGGCGGGCACTGGACCAGCAGGGCATCCTCGACTCCACCGAGGTCGTCACCGGACTGGACATCAAGCCGTCCTACCCGGTCTTCGGCGAGGCGGGCGGCCGCATCTCGTTCCTCTCCCACTACTTCGACGGCGCCTCCGACACCGAACTGGCCCGGACCATGAAGGAGTCCGTCGAGGAGGCGGGCGGCACCGTGGACCTCTTCACCCCCGACGGGTTCACCGCCGCGCAGATGGTCGTGCACGCCGCCGGGGCCGGGGACGAAGTCCGGGAGCGCATCGACGCCCTGGAGGGCTGGACCTTCGACGGCGTCAAGGGTGAGCTCACCATCCGCGCCGAGGACCACGCCCTCCTCCAGCCCATGTACCAGGTCGAACTGGTCGGCGAGGGCGAGGACGCCCACCCCGAACTGGTCGCGGAGATCCCCGCCGCGGACGTCGACCCCGCGGTCGCGGAGTAGGCATGGCCACCGAGCCCGCCGGACCCACCGAGCCCGCCGG
>NZ_QPFC01000432.1:0-4416 GCF_003427465.1 Nocardiopsis sp. TNDT3
ATGCGGTCACGGCATACCCCTCCAACGCCCGGACGGGCCGCTCACACCCTGGCGGCCAGGACACGGGCGAACAGGTCCGGGCGTTGGAGGGGTATGCCGTGACCGCATCCCGGCACGGAGGCCAGCCGGCAGCCCGGGAGGGCGTCACGGATGCCGCGCGCGGAATCGCGCATCAGTCCGCGCTCCCGTTCCCCGACCATCACCAGCGCCGGGCCCCCGAAACCGGACCAGCCGGGGGGAAGGGTGAAGCGGATGTTCTCGCCGACGCTGGCGAGAAGGGTCGCACGGCTCATGCGGGCGCTGTCGCGGAGGTAGTCGTCCAGGAGTTCGTCCGGGACGAACAGCTCCCTCGCCTGGAGCCTGGCGAACCACCGCTGTCGCGCGAGCGGCGCGGTCGCGGCGAGCAGGCCCAGGGTCGCGCCCGGGAACCGGAGGGGTCTGGCCTGGGCGCTCACGACGACGGCTCCGGTGACGAGGTCGGGCCGGGTCGCGGCCAGGAGCGTCGTGAGCTGCGCCCCCAGGGAGAACCCCGCGACCAGCGCGCCGCGCGGCGCGCGTTCCTCCAGGACCTCCGCCACGGCCCGGGCGGTCTCCTCGTGTGAGCGGTACGCCTCGTCCGCGCTGCGTCCGTGGCCGGGAAGGTCGGGAACGATCGCGCGGGCCGCGCCCCCGAGCCGCTCCAACACCGGACGCCACATCCATCCCGCGACGCCGCCGCCGTGCAGCAGCAGGACAGGAGAAGCGTGTGCGTCGCCGGTCTCACGGACGTACACGCCCGCCTCCTCCCAATCGTCGGTGACACCCGGGCCCGGACGGGGCGGGGCCTCTCCGGAGGCCCCGCCCCACCGTTAGATCAGGCCCTGGGCCAGCATCGCGCCCGCCACCCGCTCGAACCCGGCCACGTTGGCGCCCAGCACGTAGTCGCCCGGCGCCCCGTAGCGCTCGGCCGCCTCCTCGCAGCGGTCGTGGATGCCCGCCATCGTCTCGGCCAGCTCGGCCTCGGCGTGCTCGAAGGACCACGACGTGCGCCGCGCGTTCTGGCGCATCTCCAGCACGCTGGTGGCCACACCGCCGGCGTTGGCCGCCTTGCCCGGCGCGAACAGCACACCGGCCTCGCGCAGCACCTTGACCGCCTCGGGTGTGGTGGGCATGTTCGCGCCCTCCGCCACCGCCACCACGCCGTTGCGCACCAGTGTGCGCGCCGCGTCGGCGTCCAGCTCGTTCTGGGTGGCCGAGGGCAGCGCCACGTCGCACGGCACGTCCCAGATGCTGCCGCCCTCGACGTAGTGGGCGCCCCCGCCGCGACGCTCGGCGTAGACGCTGATCCGGGCGCGTTCGACCTCCTTGACCTGCTTGAGCAGGTCCAGGTCCAGGCCCTTGTCGTCCACCACATAGCCGCCGGAGTCGGAGACGGCCACCACGTTCGCGCCCAGCTGCTGGGCCTTCTCCACCGAGTAGATCGCCACGTTGCCCGACCCGGAGACCACCACGCGCTGGCCGTCCAGAGCGCGGCCCGACCGCTCCAGCATCCGCTGGGTGAAGAGCACGCTGCCGTACCCGGTGGCCTCGGTGCGCACCCGTGAGCCGCCCCACTCCAGGCCCTTGCCGGTGATCACCCCGGCCTCCCAGCGGTTGGCCAGGCGCCGGTACTGGCCGAACAGGTAGCCGATCTCGCGGCCGCCCACGCCGATGTCCCCGGCCGGGACGTCGGTGTGCTCACCCAGGTGGCGGTGCAGCTCGGTCATGAACGACTGGCAGAACCGCTCGATCTCCGCCTCGGAGCGGCCCTTGGGGTCGAAGTCGCTGCCGCCCTTGCCGCCGCCGATGTTCATGCCGGTCAGGGCGTTCTTGAAGATCTGCTCGAAGCCCAGGAACTTGATCACGCCGAGGTTGACGCTGGGGTGGAAGCGCAGCCCGCCCTTGTAGGGGCCCAGCGCGCTGTTGAACTCCACCCGGAAGCCCCGGTTGACGTGCACCCGGCCCTGGTCGTCGCGCCAGGGCACCCGGAAGACCACCTGGCGCTCGGGCTCGCACAGGCGCTCCAGGATGCGCTGTTCGGCGTACTCGGGGTGCCGGGTCAGGGCCGGGGAGAGGTCGTCCAGGACCTCCAGCACCGCCTGCTGGAACTCCGGCTCGTCGGGGTTGCGGCGCACGACGTGCTCGTAGGCGGATCGGACTCCGGGGTGGTGGTCACGGCCTGCCTCGTCGGCGAAGGGCATGGGTGAACGTTCCTTTCAGCACAGGTGGAACGGGCACCCCACACGCCGTTGTGTCGGGAACCTCGAACAAGCGCACGCTGGCGCAACACATGGTGGTGATCCGAGGCCCTGAGGTCCTCACGCCTGCGGATCGTGGCTGTGTGAGGAGTGTATTACCTCGATGTAAACATAAATCCTCCGTGGCCACGGTCGGCCGCCCCCTCCGGGGAACCGGTGTCGCCACAGGTCAGCGCGTACTCGCACGGAGTCGTCACCGGGAGGGGACCCCCGGCCGCCGCGCGGCGCGTGTTTCCGTCGCGTTGCGCGTACGTGACGCCGCCCGGGGACGGGTCCCACCTCGCGGGCCCCGGCGCCGAGCCGCAGGAGACGCTTCCGGGCCTGGCCGCAGGACCGGACCGGTGTCCGGATGTGACAGCCGGTCGTCATTGCGGTCATGGTCGGCGGCGGTGAGGATGGACCCATGTCCCTTCCGCACCGTGTCGTCATCGGGGTCTTCCCCGACGTCGACCTCCTTGACGTCACCGGCCCGGCCGAGGTCTTCGCGCTGGCCAACCAGGAGGCCCCGGGCCGTGCCGACTACCGGGTCCTCCTCGCCGGGCCGACCCGCGGCGAGGTGCGGACGTCGGCGGGCGTGCGGCTGCTCACCGACGTGTCCTTCGACGACGTCGGCGGACAGGTGGACACGCTGCTGGTACCCGGCGCGGTCGACATGGGCGACGACGGCCCCGTGGCCCGGATCGACTCCGACGTCGTGGCGTGGGTGCGGGAGACCGCCCCCTGCGCCCGGCGGGTGGCGTCGGTGTGCGTGGGCGCGCACGTACTGGCGGCGGCCGGACTGCTGGACGGCAGGACCGCGACCACGCACTGGTCGACCGCCGCGCAGCTCGCCGCCGACCATCCGGCCGTCACGGTCGACCCGGACCCGATCTTCGTCCGCGCCGACCGCGGACGGCTGTGGACGGGCGCCGGGATCAGCGCCTGCCTGGACCTCGCACTCGCCCTGGTGGCCGAGGATCTGGGTGAGGACGTCGCGCTGGCGGTGGCCCGGCAGCTGGTGATGTACCTCAAGCGGCAGAGCGGGCAGAGCCAGTTCTCCGTGCCGCTCAGCCGGCCCGCCTCCGCCCGCCGCGACATCGACGAGCTGCTGCTGTGGATTTCCGACCACCTCGACGAGGACCTGTCCGCGGAGGTGCTGGCGGCCCGGATGCACCTGAGCGAACGGCACTTCGCCCGCGTCTTCGCCCAGGAGACCGGCACCGGTCCCGCCGCCTACGTCGAGGGCGTCCGGGTCGAGGCCGCCCGGCGCCTGCTGGAGACCACCGACGACCCGCTCGACCGGGTCGCGGCCAGGGCCGGGTTCGGCTCGACGGAGACCCTGCACCGGGCGTTCAGGCGACAGCTCGCCACCACCCCCGCCGCCTACCGCCGCCGCTTCCGCACCCAGGCCGCCTGACCCCCGCGCCCACCAGTACTCCCCTCCTGCACCGGCAGGACGGAGAGCTTCGCCATGCCCCGCTTCTCCCGAAAGGCATCCCATGAGCACGAACCAGCCATCCACGACCCTGCGCCGCGTCATCGGTCTGGACGACCAGCCGCCCGGTCTGGGCGACGCCGTCCTGGTCATGATCGACATCCAGAACACCTACCGCACCGGCGTCATGGCGCTGGAAGGCGCCGAGGAAGCCCTCGCGGCCAGCGCCCGGCTGCTGGAGCGCGCCCGCGCCGCAGGCACTCCCGTCGTCCACGTCGTCAACGACGGGGGCGAGGGCACCCCCTACGACATCCACGCCCGCATCGGCGCCATCAGCGACGAGGTCGCCCCGGCCGACGGCGAGCCGGTCGTGGTCAAGCGGTTCCCCGACTCCTTCCACCTCACCGAACTGGAGAGGACCCTGACCGCCCTGGGCGCCGCCCCGGGCAGCGGCAAGGACCTCGTGCTGGCCGGTTTCATGACGCACATGTGCGTCAACTACACGGCCCAGGGCGCCTTCAACCTCGGCTACCGCCCCAGCGTCGTCGCCGAGACCACCGCCACCCGCGCCCTCACCGCTCCGGACGGCACCGTCCTGCCCGCCGCCACCCTCCAGGCCGCCGCCCTGACCACCATCGCCGATCTGTTCGGCACGGTCGTCCCCACCGTCGACGCCCTCACCGACTGACCAGGGCTCCGGCCCCGCACCGCGGGGCCGCCCCCCCC
>NZ_QPFC01000433.1:0-10738 GCF_003427465.1 Nocardiopsis sp. TNDT3
GCGGACAGCGGTCCCAACGGTCTCGGCGACCCCGTCCCCGGCCGTCTCCGCCTCGGGTTCGGCGCGGCGCCGCGACGCCGACGGGAGCGGACCGGACGCGGGGTCGCGGTGCCACACCCGCACGGTCACGCGGACCTCGGCGGGCTCGTACTCGGGGGCCAGGCGGTTGTACACCCGCGCTTCGGCCAGGAAGCGCGCCTGGGAGATGAGCAGCTCGGTGAGGCGCTTGCCCTCGATCACCGGCCGGGTGGCCAGCACGGTGATCACACCGGGCGGGACCACCCACAGCACCAGGTGCCAGCCGTTGCCGAACACGAAGGGCGCGTTGACGAGGCTGAGCAGGACCACCCAGAGCGCGAACACGCCCAGGGCGACCCCGAAGGTGCCCACCGGGAGCGGCATGGGCAGCCGGAAATCGTAGAGCTTGTAGAGCCGCTTCTCGATACGCCAGATGTTGGTGTACGTGGGCAGGTCCACGTTCCCGGCCTCCCTCGCCTATTCGGTCGATACGCCCATCGCTCGGGCGAGCGCCACGGCGATGACCTCGATGATGCCGGGGACGTAGAACACGATCCCGATGAAGATCGCCAGGATGATGAACTGCGCGAACCTCGTGATCTCCCTCGTGAACAGGAAGAACACCGCCACGATGGAGACGATGACGAGGAAGAGGGGTCCGAAGAAGCCCCTCAGGAAGTCGGCGAGGCCACCGGTGTCGGGGGCGTTCTCGGTGGTCTGCGCCGCGAGGAAGAGCAGGTCGGCACCTCCGGCGGCGTGGAACACGTCCGGTGTGGAGGACAGCAGGGGGAGCATGTCAGGCGCCGCCCCCCGGTGTCGTTTCTGGTGTGCGCATGGTCCTTCTCTTCTCCTTGCCTACAGGCCCCGTCAACCGCCGAACGAGCGCGGGGCTCCCTGGATGTCACGCACGTGCCACTCGCTGCCCGAGTCCACGACGGTGACCAGGTAGTTCTGCGTGATCTGCCCGGTGTCGGTCCCGTCGGAGGCCGGGACGTTCCACCGGACGGTGGCCGCTACCTGTCGTACGTCATCATTCCCGGTCGAGGCCCGCGTTGGCACCGTGATATCGGACAGTTCACCAAATTCCAGGCTGTTCTCCGGAAGCGGGGCGATGGTGACGCCCGGTTCCACATAGCGCTCCAGGTGCGCCGGTTCCCCCGCGTAGGCCTCGAAGAAGCCGGACAGCACCTCCCCGAGCTGCTCCTCGGCCTCCGGGTCGGTCTCGAAGGCCGACCCCTCGGGCAGGCCGGCCTGCGTCGGCGCGGCCAGCAGCGCCGGGTTGCCCGAGACCACCAGGGACTCCCCGTCGGCGTAGACCGGCACGTCCAGGCGCATGGGCTGGCCGTTGACGTCGGCCCGCACGACGACGAGGCCGTTGTGGTCGTCCTCCACGTGCACGGCGACCACCGTGAGGTTGTCGCCGGTGAGGCTGTCGGCGGGGACGTCCAGGGCGGCGGCCTCCCCCTCGGGGACGTACGCCGCCAGGTCGGACAGGCGCGCCTCGGGGTCGGCGGTGTCGAGGTAGGCCTCGGCGAACCGCATGCCGAAGGCCGCGGCGGCGGTCTCCGGATAGGTCACGGTGTCGCTCTGCTCGGGCTCCTCGGAGGTGTCGGGAAGGGCGAACCCGCCGCGCAGCGGGAACCAGATGCCGTTGAAGACGACCACGATGATGAAGGCCCACAGGACGGCGCGGCCCACACCGACCCACCAGCGCCCTCCGGCTCCGGCCCGGGGCCGTCGGGCGCGGGGGGCGTCGAGCCCCGCACCGCCGTCGTCCGGCTCACCCGCGGCGGCACCGCGCCGCGACGCCTTCGCCATCCCCGCCTCCTGCACACAGGTCCGTGCCGCCCACTCCGGACGGCGTCTCCGCCATGCCCTTGTCTACCCCATCCCTATAGTGAGGCATTGTGCGGGTTGGGAGCGTCCTTGGTGACTCCGCGTTTCCCCGCCAACCGCACATTGCGCACATGGGCTTAACTTCCCAAAACGGGCACAATACGGCAAGGGTTGCACTAACTCCTGCTGCGGCCACACACTTCGCCGCAATTATGGTCGGACCGGAAAGGGATTAGTTCCCTCGAAGGCAGCAAGATGTGTCCCCGCGGTCCGGGAAACCGTTGACGGGATGTAACCGGGATCTCCTCGCACCGGGCGAAGCGGCCGCCGCCTCCCGGCCGCGCTCCCCCCACGGTTTCGGGCCGATCCGGCCCCGAGCACGGATCCGCCGTGTGAGCCCGGGAGCGTGCCCTAGATTGGCGGCATGCTCCGATACCTCGCAGCCCGGGTGTTCTGGTCCCTCAGCCGGTGGAAGCTGACCACCGAACCCAAGCCCGAACGGCCCACCGTGCTGATCGGTGCCCCGCACACCTCCAACTGGGATTTCGTGCTCATGCTCGCCATCTCCTGGCGCCTGGGGCTGGAGCTGCACTGGCTGGGCAAACAGAGCCTGTTCACGGGCTGGCGCGGCCCGATCATGCGCGCGCTCGGTGGAATCCCCGTCGATCGCGCGAATCCCGGCCGGGTCGTCGACGACGTCGTCCGGCGTGTGCGGTCCGGCGAGACCTTCGGCCTGGTCATCACCCCCGACGGCACCCGCGGGGCGCACACGCACTGGAAGTCCGGCTTCTACCGCATCGCCCGCGAGACGGGGATGCCCGTGACGCTCGGTTTCGTCGACCGCACCACGATGACCACCGGGCTCGGACCGACCTTCGAACTGACCGGCGACGTCGCGGAGGACATGGGCCGCGTCCGCGCCTTCTACGCCGACAAGGCGGGGCACAGCCCGGAGCGGCGCGTCGAACCGCGCTTGCGCGAGGAGGGCGGCGCCGGCTGACCCCCGTCCGGGCCGGCCGGAGGGATCCCGGACCCGGGACACGCTGAGGGGCCGCGGGGACGCGCGCTCGGCGCGTTCCCACGGCCCCTCGTCGTCGGCTCGGTCAGACGTTGAAGCGGAACTCCACGACGTCTCCGTCGGCCATCACGTACTCCTTGCCCTCCATGCGGACCTTGCCCGCCGCGCGGGCGGTCTGCATGTCGCCCGCGGCGACCAGGTCGTCGAAGGAGACCACCTCGGCCTTGATGAAGCCGCGCTGGAAGTCGGTGTGGATGACTCCGGCGGCCTCGGGGGCGGTGGCGCCCTTGCGGATCGTCCAGGCGCGGGCCTCCTTGGGCCCGGCGGTCAGGTAGGTCTGCAGGCCCAGGGTGGCGAAGCCGACCCGGGCGAGCTGGGCCAGGCCCGACTCGGTCTGGCCCATGGACTCCAGCAGCTCCTGCGCCTCGTCCTCGTCCAGCTCGGCCAGTTCCGCCTCGATCTTGGCGTCCAGGAAGATCGCCTCGGCCGGGGCGACGAGGTCCTGGAGCTTGGTGCGCAGCGCCCCGTCGGCCAGCTCGTCGGTGTCGAGGTTGAACACGTAGATGAACGGCTTGACCGTGAGCAGGCTCAGCTCGCGCAGCCGGTCCAGGTCCACGCCCTCGGCCGCGGACAGCGAGGTGCCGCCGTCGAGGACCTGCTGCGCGTCGCGGGCGGCCTGGAGCAGCTCCTGGGCGTCCTTGTCCTTGGCGTTGCGCTTGGCGTCCTTCTCCAGGCGGGGAAGCGCCTTCTCCAGGGTCTGGAGGTCGGCCAGGATCAGCTCGGTGTTGATGGTCTCGATGTCGCGGGAGGGCTCGACGTCGCCGTCGACGTGCGTGACGTCGGGGTCGTCGAAGGCCCGGATCACCTGGCAGATGGCGTCGCTCTCGCGGATGTTGGCCAGGAACTTGTTGCCCAGGCCCTCACCCGTGGAGGCGCCGCGCACGATGCCCGCGATGTCGACGAAGTCCACCGTCGCCGGAATGACCTTCGCCGAGCCGAAGATCTCGGCCAGCTTGCCGAGCCGGGCGTCGGGAACGCCCACGACCCCGACGTTGGGCTCGATGGTCGCGAACGGGTAGTTCGCGGCCAGGGCGTCGTTCTTGGTCAGCGCGTTGAAGAGGGTGGACTTGCCGACGTTGGGCAGGCCGACGATCCCGATAGACAGACTCACAAGGTCAGAGTCTATGCGGACCCGCGGGTGGGCGGTCCCGCCGCGTCCGGGTCGCCGGTTCCCCGCCCGCGGCCGGAAACCTCACCATTGCCGAACCGCGCCGGTCAACGGGGCGGCCCCCGCAGCGGACGGCGGGGCAGAAGACGGGGCGCGGGTCCGCGTGCGGTGCCCGAGCGGGAAAACAGGGCCAATCACCGAAACGCAGTGCACAGGAGAAGCTACTCACAGTAGGTTCGACAAACGCTGCCGGGAACCGGGGCGGCGGCCGTCCGGTGCGCGGGCCACCCGTCGCACGCACGGCTCCGCCTCCCGGACCTGGACCGACACACCGCCGCTGACACGGCAGGCGCGCGGTACGGCGGCCGGTGGGAGGGACCGGCCCCGGACCGCGTCGGACGAAGGCGCCCGGGCACACGGCTGACGCCGTGCACCGGCGCCGCCGTCGCAGCACCTTTCCTGGGGGGAGACAACCGTGGTCACCGACCAACTGAGGGCGCTCGTGCGCCGCTACCCGCTCGTGCGCTTCGCGACCCGCAAGATCCGCGTCCGGCTGCCCAGACGGCTGGGCGGGCTGGACCCGGACCGGGTTCCGCCGTGGACCCGCGAGGTGGCCTTCTCCCTGCCCCGCCTGGACTCGGACACGCGCCGCGTCGGCCCGGACGGCCTCACCCTGCGGCTGCCCGGCGACCTCACCGTTCCTCGGCGGCTGGCCGCCTTCGGGCTGGCCCGGCACGAGCCCGACAGCCTGGCCTGCTTCATGGCGATGCTCGACCACACCCGCCCCGGAGCGGTGTTCGACGTGGGCTCCGGGGTGGGGGTGTACTCGCTGCTGGCCGCCGCGCGCACACGCCGCCCGGTGTTCGCGTTCGAGCCCACCCCGGAGGTGGCGGCGGCGGCCCGGGTGGTGTCCTCCTCGGCGGACCTGGGCTTCACCGTGGTGGAACTGGCGCTGAGCAACCACACCGGCACCGCGCACCTGCGGCGGGCCCGGCACAACGACATGTGCAACACGCTCGTGCACTCGGCGCGCGCCGACCTGTCGCACATCGCCGTGGAGGTGACCACCCTGGCGCGGTGGAACGAGGACGCGTCGGCCTTCCCGACCGTGCTCAAGATCGACACGGTCGGCACGGAGCCGGACGTGGTCGCCGGAGGTCTGGAGGTGCTGCGCCGGTACCGGCCGTGGATGCTGGTGAAGGTGCGGCCCGACCGGGGCGTGGAGGAGCGGCTCATGGCGCTGCTCGACCCGCTGGAGTACACCTGGTACCCGGTGAGCGGGCCGCCGCCCTACGAGCCGCGCCCGGAGATCTCGGGCCGGGCCTCCCCCGCCTGGGAGCGGATGTGGCTGTTCACGCCGGAGCCGGTGCCGGAGGAGTTCTGGCCCTCGGTGCGCGGCTGGCGCAGGGCGCTGGAGTCCTGCCGCCCCGGCTCCCGCGGGAACCCGGACCCCTAGAGCCAGCCCTCCAGCGCGGCGAGGAACCCGGGCAGGTCGTCGCGGTGGACGCAGTGCCCGGCGCCCTCCACGACCCGGACGGTGAAGCCGCGCCCGGTCAGCTCCTCCGCGGTCTGGGGCGTGACGGTGACGCTGTCGCCCGCGCGCAGGACGAGGGAGGGCACGACCGGTTCGCCGGGGAGGAAGTCGCGCCCGGCGATCTCCTCGGCGACGAAGTCGAAGAACTCCGGGTCGAAGGCGGCGAAGCCCCTGACCTCCCTCTCGACGTCGTCGTCGGTCCACCTGGGGTTGCTCTGGCGCACGCGCGTGGCGTCGGCGGTGACGAAGACGCGGCGCACGCGCTCGCCCGCGTCGGCGTGCATGGGGGGCAGGCGGAAGGCCGGGTCCACGTACACCGCGCGGGCCGGGCGCAGCCTCTCCACCGCGAGGGAGAGCGCCACCGCGCCCATGGAGTGGCCGATGGCCAGGTCCGCTCCGGCGGGCAGGGAGTCCGCCAGGTCGTCGCCGAGCGCCGCCACGGAGTAGGAGCCGCGCGGGCTGTCGCCGTGGCCGCGCATGTCGACGCTGACCACGCGGCGGCCGCGTTCGACCAGCGCGTCCTCGACGGCGTGCCAGGTCTCGTGGGTGGCCATGGATCCGTGGACGAGGAGCACGGTGAGGTCTCCGGTGCCGCGGGTGTAGGTCTCCAGTCTCATGGGAGCGGGCCTCCTGGGGAAGTGAGGGACTGCCAGGGTGCGGGAACCGGTGAGAGGTGGTCCGGCCCCGGACGGAGACCTCAGGTTCTCGAAAACTTTTGCACAAGGGAAGTGGATGTCCGGAAGCGGCCTCGCGCGCGCCCCCGCTCCCCTCTGGAACCGCGCACCTGCGGGGTCCGCGTTCCCGTGTCGGGCCCCGGCGGGTTCCGGGGCCGGCGGACATGCCGGACTTGGCGGGTCTGCTCACCGATGTCCTGCGTGGCGGAGAGCCGCGCGACGGCGCGGCCTGACACCATAGACGGCCATGGACGGCCTCGCACTCGTACTCATGCTCCTGATCGGTCTGGCGGTCGGTACCGCCGTGGGCTGGATCCTGGCCCGCGGCCGGGAGGCCGAGACGCGGGCCGACGCCCGCGCGGCCCAGGAGCGGGCGGCCTACGTGGAGGAACAGCTGGCCGACCGGTTCCGCGCCCTGTCCGCGCAGGCCCTGGACCAGACCAACCAGCGCTTCATGGAACTGGCGGAGGGGCGGCTGCGCGCGGTCAGCGCCGAGGCCGGGGGTGACCTGGACGAGCGGCGCCGCGCGGTGGAGCGCATGGTCGAGCCGCTCACGCGGACCCTGGACCGGGTGGAGCGCCAGCTGAGGGAGGCCGACGCGGGGCGCGCGGCGGCCCACGCGGAGCTGGCCAAGCAGGTCGAGTACGTGCGCGAGGGCTCGGAGCGGCTGCGCGACCAGACGCAGTCGCTGGTGACGGCGCTGCGACGGCCCGAGGCGCGCGGCCGGTGGGGCGAGCTCCAGCTGCGCAGGGTGGCGGAACTGGCGGGGATGGGCTCGCACTGCGACTTCGAGGAGCAGGCCGCCACGCGCGACGGGTCGCGGCGCCCGGACATGGTGGTGCGCCTGGCGGGCGGCAAGAACATCGTGGTGGACTCCAAGGTCCCGCTGGCGGCCTACCTGGACGCCGTGGAGGCGGGCGCGGAGGAGGCCGCGCGGCACCTGCGCGTGCACGCCAGGCACCTGCGCACGCACGTGGACCAGCTGGCGGCCAAGGCGTACTGGTCGGCGTTCACCCCGGCGCCGGAGTTCGTGGTGCTGTTCATCCCCGGGGAGGCGTTCCTGGCCCCGGCCCTGGAGTACGACCCGGAGCTGCTGGAGTACGCGATGGGGCGGCGGGTGCACATCGCGACGCCGACGACGCTGATCTCGCTGCTGCGGACGGCGCAGTACGCCTGGCAGCAGGAGGCGCTGAGCGAGAACGCGCGGGCCGTGTTCGACCTGGGCAAGCAGCTGCACGAGCGGCTGGGCACCCTCGGCGGGCACGTGGAGGGACTGGGCCGGGCCCTGACCCGGACGGTGAGCGCCTACAACCAGACCGTGGGGTCGCTGGAGAGCCGGGTGCTGGTGACGGCCCGCCGGTTCGGGGAGCTGGGGCTTGTGGACGGCGAGCTGGACCGGCCGGTGGGCGTGGAGGAGCGTCCGCGCGCGGTGGCGGCGCCCGAGCTGTCGGACCCGGGCGGCGCCGGATCGGCCGCGCGGGAGCGGAGTGGGCCGGACTCGGGCGGGCAGGGGAACGGAACGGACGTTGTTCGCGAAACCTCGGAACCGCAGTGGCCCAAGCCGGTGTCCAACGGGGAGGAAGGCGTGTTCGCCGCGGATGGGACAAGTAGCCGGAAGGGCGACACGATCCGTGGAAAAGACACCGAACATTCACGAGAAGTGACACACTAAACACCGTGAGCAACACACTGGGGAGGCGGACGGCTATGCCCCCGCGGAAGGCGGACGGCCCCGAACGCGGGCGCGCACCGTACTTCGTGCGGCCCGACGGCCGCGTCAGGGACGTGCCGCATGTCAGGAAGAGGGAGCGTCCGGTGCCCAGGCCGAAGGAGAACGTCCCCGGGGCCCCGCCCCGCCTGACCGGACGCGGCGGTGTGCTGGCCATCGTCGTGTTCAGCTTCGCCGGGGCCATGATCGCGCAGTGGGCGGGCACCCCCGCGGCCCCGGGCGTGGCCTTCACCCTCGCCTGCGTGCTCGGCGCGTTCCTGGTCCGGCCCAGCGACCTGCTGTCGCTGTCGGTCAGCCCGCCCATCGCGTTCTTCGTCGCCATGGTCGCCGCGGAGAGCGTGCTGGCCCTGGGCAGCGAGGGGTTCGCCCGGGTGCTGCTCCTGGGGCTGGCGTCACGGCTGGCCGAGGTCGCCCCCTGGCTGTTCCTGGGTACGGCGCTGGTCCTGGTGATCGGGGTGTTCCGGGGCCTGCCCGGCAACATCCGCGACCTGGGCGACCAGCTGAACGGCCGCAGGTAGCCGCGAGCCGCAGGACGCGGGCCGACAGGCGTGGCCCCGAGCCTCAGAAGGGCGTGTCGCCGTCCCCCGGTTCGTCCCCCCGCCGCTCGTCCATGGCGGCGGCCAGCTTGGCGCGGGCCCCCTCCAGCCACTGCTCGCACACGCGGGCCAGTTCCTCGCCGCGCTCCCACAGGGCCAGCGAGTCCTTCAGGCTGAGTCCGCCCGACTCCAGCTGCCGGACGACGTTGTTGAGCTCCTCCCGGCTCTCCTCGTAGCTGAGCTCGGGCTCGGCGGTGCCCTCTTCACGGGTCTTGGCGCCCTTGGCTGCCATCTCCTACCCCTCCTCGGAGGTGTCTTCGGTGTGGACTGACTCCACGGTCGCGGTCAGGCTGTCCTCGGCGAACCGTACGCGCAGGGACTCCCCCGCGTCCGGTTCACGGGCCGAGCGCACCACCGACCCGTCCTCGCGCTGCACGATCGCGTAACCGCGCGCGAGCGTGGTCGCCGGGGACAGGGCGTGCAGGCGCGCCCGGGTGTGGCCGAGGCCGTCGGCGGACCGGTCCAGCGACACGGTCAGGCTCCGGCGGGCCCGGTCGCGCAGGTCCGCGACCTGCTCGGCGAGCCGGTCGACCTCGCGCACCGGGCTGGCGAGCGCCGGACGCGAGCGCACGCCCTCCAGCCAGGCGAGTTCGCGCTCCACGCCGCCCCGCAGCACCCGGCGGCCCCGGTCGCGGAGCTGGCGGATGATCTCCAGCTGCTCGCCGACGTCGGGGATCGTCTTCTTGGCGGCGTCGGTGGGGGTGGAGGCGCGCACGTCGGCGACGTGGTCGAGCAGCGGGGCGTCCTGTTCGTGGCCGATCGCGCTCACCACGGGAGTGCCCGCGGAGGCGACGGCGCGCACGAGGGCCTCGTCGGAGAAGGGCAGCAGGTCCTCCAGGGAACCGCCGCCCCGGGCGATGACGATGACGTCGACGTCGGGGTGCGAGTCCAGGTCCTTGAGCGCCTCCGTCACCTCGCGCACGGCCCGGTCCCCCTGGACGGCGACCGGGCGCACCTCGAAGCGCACGGCGGGCCAGCGGCGGCGCCCGTTCTCCAGCACGTCGCGCTCGGCGGCGGAGTCGCGTCCGCAGATGAGCCCGACCGTATTGGGCAGGAAGGGCAGGGGGCGCTTGCGCGCGGCGTCGAAGAGCCCCTCGGCGGTCAGGGTGCGGCGCAGCTGTTCGAGCCGGGCCAGCAGCTCGCCCAGGCCGACGTGGCGGATCTCCAGGGCGCGCAGCGAGAAGGTGCCGCGGACCTCGTAGAAGTCGGGCTTGGCGTGCACGACCACGCGCGCACCGGGTTCGGGGGGCGGGCTCTGCGCGTCCAGGACCGAGGTCTGGCAGACCACGCGCACCGACACGTTGGCGACGGGGTCGCGCAGTGTGATGTAGGCCATGCGGCCGCGCCGGTTCAGCTCGGCGATCTGGCCCTCGACCCAGATGCGGCCCAGGCGGCCGATCCACTGGCCGACGGCGTTGAGGACGACGCGTACCGGTTGCGGCGCCTCGGCGGAACTGTCCATGCCCATGCCAACCGAGCCTAGGCCAGGGCGGGGACAGTTCGGGGCAGGCCCGCCAGGCGCGGAGGCCGGGCGACCGGGCCCGGTACGGCGGGGCCGGGTGGACGCCGGACGCGGAGGGACGCGGTCAGGCGGTCGCTTCGCCGCCCGCGGAGACGGTGTTGTTGAGGCCGATGTCGGTGACGGAGGGCTCGCCCTCGGCGTGGTGGACGGTGTTGTCGGCGCCGGTCACGCGGATGGAGTCGGCGCTGCCGATGTGCACCGTCAGCTCGTTGCCCAGGATGGAGACCTCGCCGCACTGGCCGTTGAGGACGACCTCGGCCCCGCTGGCGGTCACGTTGACGTTCTGGCCGTCGCACTCCTCGGTGACTCTGCCCTCGACCGTGGCGATGGTGAGGTCGCCGGTCTCGCTGTCCACGGAGATGCCGCCGCCCTCGTCGAGGGTGACGTCGCCGTCCTGGTTGCCGACCGAGACGTCGCCGTTGGAGTCCACGGAGACCTCTCCGTCCTCACTGCCGACGGACACGCCGTCGGGGTCCACGGAGACCTCCTGGTCGGTCCCGGGGATACCGACCGAGCATCCGGTCAGCCAGAACGCGGTGGCCGCCAGGAGCGCGGCGGCGGGGGCAGCGGAACGCATGTTGGTGTCCCTTCGGACGGGAAGCGCCGGTGTGGTCACTCCCTATGACGTTCCGTACCGCCCCGC
>NZ_QPFC01000434.1:0-8047 GCF_003427465.1 Nocardiopsis sp. TNDT3
CCGCCCAGGCCGAGGATGTCGGCGTTGACGCCGGTGGCCGACACGAGCGCCCGCATGGGTGACTCCAGCTCGGCGCGCAGCCGCAGCTCCTCGCCCCGGCACCGCTGGTTCGGCCCGATGAGGTCCGAACCCAGGCCGATCCGCGGGCCCGCCGCACGGGAGGCCTCCAACGCCGAGGCCATGCGCTGACGGACCCGGCGAGGCGGTCCCGCACACCCACGTCGACCGCGGTCGGGTCGGCGCCCGATCCGTCCGCGACGATGCCGCCGGCGAACCAGGCATCGGCCACGGGGCCTCCTCTCCGGGACTGCGACCCACCATCCTCAACAGTGGTGAATTCGCTGTGCGGTAACGTACTCAACAGTGGTGAATTCGTCAAGGGAGGCAGTGTGAGGGCACCGGTCGGGGAAGGCAGGGAGCGCCTCCTGCAGGCGCTGTTCGAGGAGTACGGCGGGAGCGGCCCCAGCCCGAACCTGTCGATGCGCCAGGTGGCGGAGCGGCTCGGCGTACACCACACGCTGCTGACCTACCACTTCGGGTCGCGGCCGGGACTCCTGCGCGCCGTGCTGCTGGAGGCGCGCCGCCGCGACAACCTCGTCATCGCCGCGACCGGCGGCGAACTCGGGTTCGCCGCCCTGTGCAGGGCCGTGTGGAGCTTCTACGCGAACGACGCGCACGAGGACCGGATCCGCGCCTTCTTCCACCTGGTCGGACTCGCGGTGTACGAGCACGACGTCTTCCATGAGTTCGTCGCCGACATCGACGACCTGGCGTCCCTCCTCGAAGCGGCCGCCCTTCGCGACGGACACACGGCGGCGGACGCGAGGCAGCGGAGCATCATCGCGACCTCGTGCCTGCGAGGGCTGTTGCTGCAGAGGCTGCTGGCCCCCTCCGCCGAGGTCGACGCCGCGGCCGAGCGCTTCATCACGTCGTTGGCGGCGTCCGGGGGCGACAGCCCGGCGTCGTGAACCACGAGGACGCGGTGGGCCGCGCCGGGGCCGCGCACGGACTCCCCGTCGCGGCCCCGAAAGCGTCGGGCGGGCCGGTCGGAACGGTCAGGCCGACCCGGCGCCGGTGAGGGAGCAGCCCCGGCGTGACAGGTCCAGCTCCGAACGGTCGGTCAGGCAGGCCGGGACCGTGTGGACCTGCTGGCCGTAACCGCGTCCCCGCTCGAAGGTCACGTTCCCGTCCGCGTCCACCTCGCAGGGGTTGTCGTCGGTGCACTCCTCGCCGTCCCTGTTGTGGGTGTTGTGGACGCCCACGACGGTGGAACCGTCGGGGGCCAACAGCACCGAGCCGGACATGCCGGGGTAGGGGAGGCATCCCTCACCGGAGGCGTAGCGGATCGGGTCGTCCTGTTGGTAGCCGCCCTCGCGCAGGTGCGCGGGCACGGCCTCGACGGAGCAGTCCGAGCGGGTGCCGGGAGAGACCATGGTCACCTCGTCGCCGGGGCGCACGGGGGTGGTGCCGAGTTCGAAGGTCTTCGCCCCCTGGGAGGCCAACTGCTCGTAGGTCCGGTCCAGGCGGTAGAGCGCGACGTCGGTTCCGGTCATCGTCGCGTACACCAGGCGCTCGGCCCGGGCGGTGACCCGGGGATAGCCCCGGGGGTCGGCCACGGGCACCTCCAGGTCGGCGGGCCGGTCCACGAGGGCCTCCCCCGGCGCCGGCCAGTCCTCCCGTACGCAGTGGCCGTTGGTCAGCATCAGCGCCGGCGCGTCCGGCTCCGAGGCCGGGGTGCGCACCACCGAGCCCACGCAGCCCTGGAGGTCCACCATGCCCTCCACGTCCGGGATCTCGTCGTCCGGGGGCACGTCGGTGCCGGAGACGACACCGTCGATCCACCCGGTGTGCCGGGTGGCGTCGGTGAACAGCGTGGGCGCCCCCTCCCCGCTGGGACCGCTGACCACCCCGGCCAGCGCCCACGCGCCGTCCTCGCGGACCAGCGCGGGACCGCCCGAGTCCATGTTGGCCGCGGCCACGCTCCCGTCCCGGCTGCCGACGCACAACTCGCCCTCGACCGCCTGGCCGAGGCACGCCGAGGGCGGCTGCACCACGGTGTCGGCCTCCCGCAACCGTGTCGGGAAGCAGTCGGGGTTCCCGGCGTCGTCGCACGTCATGCCCCAGCCCATGATCCGCACCGGTGTCCCGGGCGGTGGCGAGGCCGAGGCGATGGGCAACGGTTGGGCCTCGACGGGGCGCTCCAGGTGCATCAGCGCGAGGTCCCTGCCCCAGAAACCCCCCTCGTCCCCGCTCGTGGCCAGCCGGTAGTAGTGGTCGACCTCGGCCACCTCGCCTCCGGAGTCGGAGTCCGGCGACCCGACGCGGACGCTCCAGCCCCGCGGAACGCCCGTCCGCGCGTTGGTCGGGTTCTTGCCCGCGCAGTGGCTGGCGGTCAGCACCCACTGGGGAGCCAGGACGACGACCCCGCACCCGTGGCCGTCCGGGCGCGGCGGCGCTGGGTAGTCAGGCTGGAACGAGCCCATGAACTCATACGACTGTGTTGAAGGGTTCCCGCCCACGATGGCGTGCGCCGGGACCGCGGTGACCACGGTCGCGGTCACCGCGAGGACGAGAGCGGACAGGAGAGTACGACTTCGCATGCGCCCGACCGTAGGAGGGCGGTTGTTGCGCGGATGTGTGGTCCTCGTGCCCGGCGCCCAACGTTTTCGCAACAGGCCCCCGCCTATGCTGAACGGCCACGGAGCCGGGTCGCGCGGACGCCGGCGCCGTCGGCGGGGCGTGCCGGGACGCGGCAGCGATCGGAGCGGGAGGGGGCACCATGCGTGTGCTGATCGTCGAGGACGAGGTCTTCATGGCCGAGGCGCTCCAGGCGGGGCTGCGCCAGGAGGCCATCGCCGCCGACATCGCCCTCGACGGCGACCAGGCGCTGGAGCGCGCCGCGGTCAACGACTACGACGCGATCGTCCTCGACCGGGACATCCCGGGGGTCCACGGTGACGACGTGTGCGCGGCGGTGGTGCGCGACCATCCCGGGACCAGGGTTCTGATGCTCACCGCCGCGACCCGGCTACGGGACAAGGTGGGCGGATTCGCCCTGGGCGCCGACGACTACCTCACCAAGCCCTTCGCTCTGGAGGAACTGGTCGTGCGCCTGCGCGCACTCGCCCGGAGGCCCTCGTCGTCCGTTCCGCCGGTCCTGGAATGGGGCGGACTGCGCCTGGACCCGTACCGCAGGGAGGCCGAACGGGACGGGCGCCGTCTGAGGCTGCCCCGCAAACAGTTCGCCGTCCTGGAGCTGCTCATCAGGGCGGGAGGGGGCGTGGTCAGCTCCGAGACGCTGCTGGAGAAGGTCTGGGACGAGAACGCCGACCCGTTCACCAGCGCGCCCCGGGTGACGATGTCGCAGCTGCGCAGGACCCTGGGCAGGCCGGACCCCATCGTCACCGTCCCCGGAGCCGGGTACCGCCTCGCGGCCCCCGGGGAGGAGCGGTGAACGCCCGCGTCCCCGCCCCGTCCGGGAGGAGGGGCAGCGCACGCCTGCGCCTGACCCTGAGCTACGCCGGTTTCCTCGTGGCGGCGGGCCTGGCGGTGCTGGCCGGGGTCTACGTGGTCCTGCGCTACGTCCCCGACTACCCGCTCACCGCGGCCAACCCGCGCGACTCCGGCGGCCCGGTCGTCCCCACCCGCGGGCAGATCCTCGACGCCGTCGTCATGGTCTCCGGGGTCGTCCTGGCGGTGTTGGCCGTGATCGGACTCGTCGGCGGGTGGTTCCTCGCCGGATGGGTGCTGCGCCCCCTGCACCGGATCAACGAGGCCGTGCGCATCGCCGCCTCGGGGCGGCTGGAGCACCGCATCCGGCTGCACGAGCGCAACGACGAGTTCCGACAGCTCGCCGACGCCTTCGACCACATGCTCGACCGCCTGGAGAACGCGTTCGAGACCCAGGAGCGCTTCGCCGCCAACGCCTCCCACGAACTGCGGACCCCGCTGGCCGTGACGGCCACCCTCCTGGACGTGGCCCGCCGCGACCCGGAGGGGCAGGACGTCCCGCACCTGGTCGAACGGCTCAGCGTCACCAACGCCCGGGCGGTCGAGCTCACCGAGGCCCTCCTGCGGCTGGCCGACGCGAACGCCGTGACCGCCGTCTCCGTGCCGGTCGACCTGGCCGACATCGTCCGCGACGTCGTGGCCGAGAACTCGGCGGAGGCCGAGCGCCGCGGGGTGCGGCTGTACCTCGCGTCGGCTCCGGCGCCGACGCTCGGCGACCCCGCACTGCTCACCCAGCTCACGCAGAACCTGGTGCAGAACGCGTTGCGCCACAACGCGGGGCGGGACGGGACGGCTTCGGTCAGCACCGGTCACGCCCCCGGCGCCGGGACCGTCCTGCGGGTCGACAACACCGGTCCGCACCACACGCCCGAGACGGTGGCCCGACTGCACGAACCCTTCCTGCGCGGGCAGGGCAGGTTCGGGGCCGACCCGGGTCACGGGCTGGGCCTGGCCCTGGTCGCGCGGGTGGTCGAGGTCCACGGCGGCGCGCTGGACCTGCGACCGCGCGCGGGCGGGGGGCTGACCGTGACGGTCACGCTCCCCCGCCCGCACGGTCACCTCACGCCGTCACCGTAGACACGTCCCAGGTGACCGGGAGGCTCTTCAGCCCGTGCAGGTCCGCGGTCTCCGGACGCAGTCCGGCCTCGACCTCCTCGGCCGGCACGGCCAGGCGCAGCGTGGGGAAGCGGTCGAACAGCGCGGGCAGCGCGACCCGCATCTCGACGCGGGCCAGCTGCTGCCCCAGGCACTGGTGGATGCCGTGGCCGAAGGCCAGGTGCCCGCCCTCGCGCCTGCCGACGTCGAGGACGTGGGGGTCGGTGAAGCGCTCGGGATCGCGGTTGGCGGTGTTGAGCGACACGATGACCGTCGTACCGGCCTCGACGGTCCGGCCGCCCAGCTCGACGTCCTCCAGCGCCGTCCTCATGAACGTCTTGGCCACGCTCAGGTACCGCAGCAGCTCCTCCACGGCACGGTCGGCGAGCGCGGGTTCGTCCCGCAGCGCGGCCAGCTGCGCCGGATCGCGCAGCAGTGCGAAGGCGCCCAGCGCCAGGGTGTTCGCTGTGGTGTCGAACCCGGCCGCCAGCAGGACCAGGCTGATCCCCTTCAGCTCCTCGTCGGTCAGGTCGCTGTCGGTGAGGTCGCTGAGCACGTCGTCGGTGGGGTTCGCGCGCTTGGCGGCCACCAGTTCCGCGAGGTAGCGCTGGGTCGCGGTGTAGGCCGCTGTCAGGTCCTCGTCGCTCGTCTCCCCGCTCATGAACTTGTCGATGTTCTCCTGGAAGGAGCGCCGGTCCTCGTACGGCACCCCCAGCAGCTCACAGATCACCATGGTGGGGACGGGCTTGGCGAACGCGGTCACCAGGTCCGCCGTCGGCCCGGCCGCCTCCATGGCGTCCAGGTGCTCGGCCGTGATCTCCTCGACGCGCTCGGTGAGCAGCCGCATCCGCCGCGCGGTGAACCTGCCCACCAGCGGTTTCCTGTAGCGCCCGTGCTGCGGCTCGTCCATGAGGAGGAACTCGCCGGGCGGCGCCGGAGGGACCTCGATGTCGCCGTAGTCGATCAGCGGGTGGTGGCGCATGAGCTCCTTGCGGGAGCTGAAGCGCGGGTCGGCCAGGACCGACCGGACCAGGTCGTATCCGGTGACCAGCCAGCCCTGGTGGCCGTCGGGGAAGGCGTAGCGGCTGATGGGGCCGTGCTCGCGCGCCCGGAGCAGTTCCTCGGGCGGATCGAAGGGACAGCCGGGCCGACGCGCCTCGGGCAGCGCCGTGACGGTGTGGAGGGGGTCGCTCATGGCCGTTCCTCGTCTGGCGGTGGTGTGTGTCCGGCGCAGTCCGGTGACCGCGACGGCCGAGCGGGGGGTGCGCTGGTTCATGTTCGGTCTCTTCTTCCGTCTGTTCAGGACCGGTGGACGATGACGTCGCCGTGGACGCTGCGGGCGCGGATCTCGACGGTCTCCTCGGCGGGGCCGGGGCCGTCGGCGGCCTCCAGGGAACTGCGCACGACGCCCTTCTTGGACACCGCGTCCAACCAGGCGGCGGTGCCCTCGCGGACGCCGATCTCCAGTTCCCCGAAGGCGGTCCCGATGTCGATGCCGCCCCGGACCACCTGGCCGAGCCGGATGCTGCCGTGGTGGGTGCGCGCGGTGACGGAGGCCAGGGCGCGGTCGGCGGTGATGTCACCGTGCGCGGAGTTGGCCCGCAGGTCACCGGTCACCGTGCCGAGGGTGAGGGCCCCGCCCGTGGACTTGACCACGGCGGAGCCGTCGATCTCCCCCGCGCGGACCCAGCCGTGTCCCGTGGTGAGCTCGGCGTTGCCGGTGACGCGGTCCACGGCGATGTTGCCGTTGGAGAAGGTGATCTCGGACGCGCCCAGGACCCCCTCGCAGCGGGCGCTGCCGAAGCCGCCGCTGACGTGGACGCGCGAGCCCGCGGGCAGTTCGACGGTGATGTCGACCATGCCCTTGCGCCCGATCACGCGGCCCAGGCCCGAGGGCTGGGGGTCCCTCACCTGGAGGCGGCCTCCGGCGTACTCGACCTCGACCTGTTCGGCGGCCCGCACGTCGCTCTCCTTGGCGGCGTCGCGCGGGTGGACCTCGACGGTGGTCTCGGTGCGGCCTCCGGCGTTGATCTGGAGGGTTCCGGCGACCAGGGTGATGTCGGCGGTGACGGGTCCGGGGGTGTCGAAAGTTGGCATGGCTGTCTCCCTGACGTGGCGTTGGTGGTCGTCTCCGCCGGTGGGAGACGTGGTGGAGTCGGGCGGCCGGGTCCGGTCAGCGGACCCAGCCGGTGTAACCGCGGCCGATCTGGCGTGCCCGGGTGTCGGGTCGGCGCCTGCCGCTGTCGAGGGACGCGGTCACCGCGCGCACCAGCCAGGCGTTGACCGACAGCCCCTCCCCGCGGGCCGCCTCCTCGACGTGCGGCTTGAGGCGGTCGGGCAGGCGCAGGGTGATCCGCGACGTGCCCCCGTCCTCGGCGTCGGCCCGGAGCTGCTCCGTGAGGGCCCGGTCGGCCTGTCTGACGTCATCCTGGTGCGCCTGTGGCGTCATGAGACCGTCGTCTTCGACGTCCTCGAAGTCGGGTGACGTCACGATGAAGTCAGCCCGCCGTCCGCGCAGCCGGACCTCGACCGACCCGGGCGCGAGTTCGCGCGTGATCTCGTCTGCGGCGGCGGAGAGCGCGTCCAGCAGAGTCAGCCGCGCAGCGGGTTCCAGAGCTGCACTGAGACGTTCGGCGATGATCCGGGCGTCCTCGTTCCCGGCCTCGGCGGCCACCTGGAGCTGGCGTCGGAGTTCATCGACATACGGCATCAAATCCATGACGTCATGATGGCGTCAAATATGACGTCATGTCAAGCGTCCGCCGCGCACGACTGAGCGCCGTACCCCCGCGGGGGTACGACGCGTCACCGCCGGGTCCTGGGCGGCCGTCGGAGTCGCCCTGGTCAGGCGGGGTTCGGGCCGTGCAGAGGGACGAAACCGCCGAAGGCGCCGCGGTGGTACAGCAGCGGCGGACGGAGGTCGTCCAGGACCAGGGTGTGCGTCACCTCGCCGACGACCAGCCAGTGGTCGCCGATCAGCCGGGTGTCGAACCTCCTGCACACCAGGCTGGCGGACACCCCGTCGAGCAGGGGGACCTCCTCGGGACCCGGGCGCCACGACGTCGGCGGGGCGAAGCGGTCCGCGCCGCTGCGGGCGAACCTCGCCGCCAGGTCCGTCTGGTCCTCGGCCAGGAGGTGTACGGCGAACGCCCCGGCCAGGTGCAGCGTCGTCCACGTCGAGGAGGTCTCGGCGACGTAGAAGGCCACCAGCGGCGGATCGAGGCTCACGCTGGTGAACGAGGTGGCCGTCAGTCCGACGGGGCGGCCGTCGACACCGGCCGTGATGACGACGACCCCCGCCGGGTGGTGCCGCAGCGTCGCGCGGAACCGGGCGGCCTCGGAGGCGGGGTGGGGCGGGGAAGCGCTCTGCGCGGTGCTCATCGGACTCTCCCTCGGTACTGGGAACGCGGCGTTCAGGCGGCGTGCGCCACGGGGCGGGGCC
>NZ_QPFC01000435.1:0-7759 GCF_003427465.1 Nocardiopsis sp. TNDT3
GGGGGGGGGCCCGCCGCCCCGGCGGCGGAGGCGCCCCTGGTGGTGCGCAGCCCCCGTCTGGCCCGCCCCCAGGACGGGACGGCGGGCCCCGAGTGCCGCATGGACGACCACGTGGTCCGCGTGGGGGAGCGCGGTTTCGGTTTCGCCGGGCGCAGGACCCGGCTGGTCAACGTCAACGGCCGCCGCCTGGACCTGGACGCCATGGAGGAGACCCTGGCCGGCGCCCTGGAATGCGAGGACCTCGCCTGCGTCCCCGTGCGCGACCCCCTGACGGGGGAGCACTTCGACCTGCTGGTCGTACCGGGGGAGAACGGCGTCCCGGGCGCCGACGAGATGGCGCGGGCCCTGGACCAGATCGCGTACCGCCCCCGGAGGGTGTGCGCGGTGGAGCGGATCGACCGCTCCGAGACAGGCAAACTACGGCGCGTGCAGCCGACGCGCGCCCGCCCCGAAGGAGTGGACAGTTGACGCCTACGCCGAGCAGCCTGGCCGAGGTCCTCCGCCAGGCCGAACCGGACGCGCGCATCGGATGGACCGAGGAGGACCTCTCGCGCATGCGCGCCAGCGCCACGACCATGGCCAAGCACCTGGCCGAGGGCGCCGACGTCTACGGCGTCACGCGCGGCTTCGGCCCGCTCGTGGCCTTCCCCGCGGCGGAGTCCGCGGGCGAGCAGGGGGAGGGGCTCATCTCCCACCTCGGCAGCGCCCAGGGCGAGCCGCTCCCGCCCGAGGTCAGCAGGCTCGTGGTCGCGCTGCGCCTCACCAGCATGCGCCGGGGCTACTCGGCGGTCTCGGTCGACTTCTGGCAGGAGCTCGTCGGCCTGTGGAACCGGGGCTTCACACCCGTCATCCCGAGGGAGGGCACCGTCAGCGCGAGCGGCGACCTCCAGCCCCTGGCCAGCGCCGCCCTGGCCTTCGCCGGGCAGGGGGAGGCGTGGGTGTCCGACGGCCCCGGCCGGTGGTCCCGCGTGCCCGCCGACGAGGCCCTCGCCCGACTGGGTGCCGCCCCCGTGCGCTGGAGCGCCCGCGAGGCCCTCTCCTTCGTCAACGGCAGCGGGGTCAGCCTCGCGGTGACCCTGCACAACCACCAGCAGGTCGAGGACGTCGTGCGCGCCTCGGCGATGATGACGGCGCGGATGGCGGACCTGCTGGGGGCCAACCCCCAGGCGTACGCGCACGGTGTCGCCGAGGCCCGGGGACAGGCGGGCCAGACCGCGGTCGCGGCCTGGATCAGGTCCGACCTGCCCGCCGGAGCCGAGCGCGCGCCCTCGCGACCCCTCCAGGAGCCCTACAGCCTGCGGTGCGCGCCGCAGGTGCTGGGCGCGGTCCTGGACCAGCTCTCCGCCGCCTCGCGCATCCTGCTGCGCGAGGCGGTCGGGACCACCGACAACCCGGTCAGCCACGGTGACGAGGTCCTGCACGGGGGCAACTTCCACGCGATGCCGGTGGGGTTGTGCTCGGACCAGATCGGCCTGGCCCTCCAGCAGGTCGCCTACCTGGCCGACCGGCAGCTCTCCCTGCTCTGCGCCTCGGAGACCAACGGGGGCCTGCCCCCCATGCTCACCCCCCGGCCCGGCGCGGGCAGCGGTCTGGCCGGGGTCCAGGTGAGCGCCACCTCGTTCGTCTCGCGCATCCGCCAGCTCGTGACGCCCGCCAGC
The DNA here is from genome assembly GCF_003427465.1 of Nocardiopsis sp. TNDT3. NCBI lineage: Bacteria > Bacillati > Actinomycetota > Actinomycetes > Streptosporangiales > Nocardiopsidaceae > Nocardiopsis > Nocardiopsis sp. TNDT3. Next base: position 1,659 of record NZ_QPFC01000435.1, read on the forward strand.
CTCACCGCCCTGCCCTGCAACAACGGCAACCAGGACCACGTGCCGATGGCGCTGAACGGCGCCAACTCCGTGGCCCAGGCGATCGAGCTGGCCTGGCTCGTCGTCGGTTCGCTCGGCGTGGGCCTGGCGCAGCTCGCCGCGCTCTCGGGCCGGTCCGAGGAGGCGGGGCCGTGGGCCCGGATCGCCGAGCTCAGCCCGCCGCTGGACCGCGACCGCCCCCTGGCCGCCGAGGTGCGGGCCGTGCGCGACGCCCTGGCCGAGGAGGCCGCCCACAGAGCCGACCGGTGGCCCCTGCCGGAGCTGTGACGGCGGCCGGGGCGGGCGCGCTCCGGCCCTTCGCTACCTTCGTCCCGCGCCCCGGTCCGGGGGCGCGCCGCCGACCGGGCGCGCATCCGGGCGGGCCCCGGCCGCCCGCCGCGACCGGACAGGAAGGGTTCCCCTTGAAGACGCCAGAACTATGGATCCGCGGCCTCGGCGTGTACCTGCCCGAGACCCGGGTGAGCGTGCGGTCCGCGGTCGAACGGGGCCTCACGACGGCGGAGGAGGCCGCCGTGCACGACATGGTCGGCGCCGCCGTGGCCGACGACCTGCCCGCGCCGGAGATGGCGCTGCGCAGCGCCCGCGAGGCCTTCGAGCGGGCCGGGGCCAGCCCGGACGACGTGCGTGTCCTGCTGTACGCCGACACCTGGCACCAGGGCCCGGACGGCTGGTTCCCCCAGTACCACCTCCAGCACCACCTGGTCCGCGGCGACGTCATCGCCGCCGAGGTGCGCCAGGGGTGCAACGCCCTGTTCACCGCCATGGAGCTGTGCGTCCCCCACCTGAGGGAGGCGCCCGAGGACGCGACGGCGCTCCTCGTCGCCGCGGACAACTTCGGCACCCCGGGCGTCGACCGGTGGCGGTCGGGCGCCTTCGTACTGGGCGACGGCGCCTGCTCCGTCCTCCTCGGCCGGCGCCCCGGACCCGCGCGGGTGCTCGCGGTGGGGTCGATGGTCGTCCCCGAGCTGGAGCAGCACCACCGCTCGGGTGAGCCGGACTTCCCGCCCGCGGCGACCACCGGCTCGCTCCTCGACTTCCGGGCCAGGGCCCGTGACCACGCCCGGCAGGGCGAGCGGGACCCGGAGGTGAACATCGCCTGGTTCACCCTCCAGAAGAAGATGATGCTGCTGGTGGGCCGGACCCTGGCCGAGGCCGGGGTGGGTTTCGGGGACATCTCCCGGGCGGCCTTCGGCAACCTGGGCCCCGAGGCGGTGGAGCACCGCTGGATGGAGGTCCTCGGCCTGCCGATGGAGCGCTCCACGTGGGAACACGGCCGCACCATCGGGCACATCGGCGCGGCTGACCCCTTCATCGGCCTGCGCCACCTCATGGACGAGGGCGAGGTCGGGCCGGGGGACCACGTCATCCTGGGCGGACTCGGATCGGGGATGACGGTCTCCTGCGCCGTGGTGAGGATCGCCGAACCCCCGTCCGGCTCCTGAGACGGAAGGGACACCGTGGACTTCGACCCGACCCCCGAGCAGCGGGAGAGGGGTGAGCGCGTCGCCGCGCTCGTCCGGGACCGCCTCGGCGGGGCCCCGCCCCGCGAACACGACCAGCCGCTGACCCGCGAGGAGTGGCGGACCGCGGCCGAGGCCGGACTGACCGGTGCGTGCCTGCCCGCCTCCGTGGGCGGCGGCGGGCTCGGCGCGCTCGACACCGCCCTCGCCCTGGAAGCCCTCGGTTCGGCCTGCCCCGACGCCGGTCTGCCCTTCGCGGTGGCCGCCCACCTGCTGGCCTGCGGCGTCCCCATGAGCGAGTTCGGCCGCGGCCCGGAGGTCACCGACCTGCTCCGGGGCATGGCCGGCGGGGAACTGGTCGCGGGCAACGCCGCGACCGAGGAGGGCGCGGGCTCCGACGTCAACGCCATGGCGACCACGGCCCGGCCGGAGGACGGGGGCTACGTGCTCGACGGGACCAAGTCCTTCGTGAGCAACGCGGCCGAGGCCGACGTCCTGGTCGCCTACGCGGTCACCGACCCGTCGGCGGGCTTCTTCGGCGTCACCGCGTTCGCCGTGCCGCGCGGCACGGCCGGGGTCACCGTCGGCCCGACACTGCGCAAGGCGGGACTGCACGCCTGCGCGGCGGCGCCGGTGACCTTCTCCGGCTGCCGCGTGCCCGCCTCGCTCAGGCTGGGCGCCGAGGGGCAGGGGAACGCGGTCTTCCAGTTCTCCATGGCCTGGGAGCGGGCCTGCCTCCCGGCGATCTACCTGGGCGCCATGGAGGACCAGATGGGCAGGGTCGCGGCGCACGTGCGCGGCCGCAGGCAGTTCGGGCGGCCGATCAGCGAGTTCCAGGCGGTCTCGCACCGGGTGGCCGCGATGCGCCAGAGGCTGGAGGGCGCCCGCCTCCTGCTCTACCGCGCCTGCTGGCTGCTCGACCGGGCCAGGCCGGAGGCCGACACCGCCGTCTCCCTGGCCAAGGTCGCGGTCACCGAGGCGGCCGTGGCCAACGGGCTCGACGCCGTGCAGCTCTTCGGCTCCTCCGGCTACCTCGTCGGCACGGGGATGGAGCAGCGGCTGCGCGACGCCCTGCCCGGCACCCTCGTCTCGGGCACGAGCGAGATCCAGCGCGAGATCATCGCCCGGGGGGAGGGCCTGTGAACCTCCAGGACCTGGTCCGCCGGTCCGCGCGCGAGGCGCCCGAGCGCACCGCGCTGCGCTGCGGGGGCCGGGAGCTGACCTACGCGGAGCTGGACGCGGAGGCCGACGCCATGGCCGCCGACCTGGCGGCGCTGGGCGCGGGCCCCGGCGAGCGCGTCCTGGTCTGGGCGGAGAAGGGCCTGCGCGCCGTCGCCGCGTCCCAGGCGGTGCTCCGGACGGGGGCCGTCCATGTTCCGGCCAGCGGCGCCATGCCGCCGGACCACGTCCTGCGGATCGCCGGGGACTGCCGACCGCGTGTGGTCTGCGCCGCCGCCGCGGACCTGGAGCGGTTGCGCGGACGCCTCGGCGCGGACACGGCGTTCCTCGACATCGACGCCCCTCCGGCGCGGAGCGGGCCGGTCCCCGCCTGCACCGCGCCCGCGGACGCGCCCGCCTACGTGCTCTACACCTCGGGGTCCACCGGCAGGCCCAAGGGTGTGACGGTGAGCCACGCGGGCGCCCTGGCCTTCGTGGAGTGGGCCCGCGGGGAGCTGGACGCGGGGCCGGGGGACCGCTTCGCCAACCACGCCTCGCTCACCTTCGACCTGTCGGTCCTGGACCTGTACACCGCCTTCAGCGCGGGGGCGTCGGTCACGCTGATCCCCGAGGGGTACTCCTTCGCGCCCGACCTGCTCGTGGACCTCGTCCACAGCGAGGGCGTGACCGTCTGGTACTCCGTGCCCTCGGCGCTGGTGCTGATGATCCGCGACGGCGGGCTCGCCGACCGGCCCCCGCCTCCGGCCCTGCGCGCCGTGCTCTTCGCCGGGGAGGCGCTCCCTCCGGAGTACGCCCGGCGCCTGGCGGAGTGGAGCCCCGCACGGCTGCTCAACCTGTACGGACCCACCGAGACCAACGCGTGCACCTTCCACGAGGTGGTGCCCGCCGACCTGGAGGACGGGAGGCCGCTGCCCATCGGCCGGGCCACCGCGGGCAACCGCGTCTGGGTGCGCGCGGACACGGGCGGACCCGCGGCTCCGGGCGAGGCCGGAGAACTGGTGGTGGACGGTCCCACGGTGATGCTCGGCTACTGGGGGGCGCCGCCCGTGGAGGGCCCCTACGCCACGGGCGACCTGGCACGCGTGCGCGAGGACGGCGTGTTCGAGTTCCTGGGGCGCCGCGACCACATGGCCAAGGTCCGCGGGTACCGCGTCGAGCCGGGGGCGGTGGAGGCGGCGCTGGAGCGCAGCCCGGACGTCGAGGAGGCGGCCGTCGTGGTGACCGGGAGCGGGGTCACGGCGGCCATCACGGCGTTCGCCGTCCTGAGGAGGGGCGCCCGGCTGGGAGTGCTGGGGCTCAAGCGCCACGCCTCGCGGCACCTGCCCGCCTACATGATCCCGGACGCGGTGCGCTTCACCGAGGCGCTGCCGCGCACACCCAACGGCAAGACCGACAGACTGGAGCTCGCGCGGTGGGCGCGTGCTCCGGAGCGGAGGGAGAACACGTGACGAAGGACGCCAGCGAGCAGGAGGTGCGGGAACTCCTCCTGCTCTTCGTCCGCGACCGGTTCCTGGACGGCGACCCCCACGGCGAGCTGACCGAGGACTCACCGCTGCGGGAGTGGGGTGTGCTCACCTCCCTCAACACCGCCGTCCTGATGAACCACATCCACACCGGCCTGGGCGTGCGGATCCGGGCCGAGAGGATCGACCCCCGCGCGTTCACCGACGTCCGCAGCATCGCGGCGATGCTGTGCGCCGGGAGGACCGGGGAGGCCTGAGCGGCCACGGCCCCCCCGGGGTCACCAGGACCACGCCTCGGGGGCGGGGCCGCCCTTGCCGACCGGGGGGAACAGGGCGTCGATCCGTTCGCCGTCCCCCTCGCCGAGCCCCGTCTCCAGGGCCCGCAGCGCCCCGTCGAACTGCTCCAGGGTGCGCGGCCCGACGATCGTCGAGTGCACCTCCGGGCGTGACAGGACCCAGGCGATGGACAGTTCGGCGGGGTCCCTGCCGATCTCGTCGCACAGGTCCTCGTAGGCGGCGATCGTCTCGCGCCGCTCCTCCAGCGCCTGCATCGCCCGGCTCTTGACCGTCTTGACCGCGGTGCCCTCGCGCAGCTTGCGGATGGCGCCGCCGAGCAGGCCGCCGTGCAGGGGCGACCAGGTCAGGACCCCGATGCCGTACGCCTGCGCCGCGGGGAGCACCTCCAGCTCCACATGGCGCGTCACCAGGTTGTAGGCGCACTGCTCGGAGACCAGGCCGAGGAAGTTCCTGCGGTTGGCGGCCTCCTGCGCCGCCGCCAGGTGCCAGCCCGCGAAGTTGGAGGAGCCGACGTAGCGGACCTTGCCCTGGTGGACCAGGATCTCCATCGCCTGCCAGACCTCCTCCCACGGCGCGTTGCGGTCCACGTGGTGCATCTGGAAGAGGTCGATCCAGTCGGTGCCCAGCCGCCGCAGGGACCCCTCGCACGAGGCGATGATGTGGCGGGCCGACAGGCCGCGGTCGTTGGGCCAGTCGCTCATCGGGTTGAAGACCTTGGTGGCCACGATGGAGCGTTCGCGACGTCCGCCGCCCCTGCCGAACCACTCGCCGATGAGCTCCTCGGTCATGCCCTTGTGGACCTGCCATCCGTAGTGGTTGGCGGTGTCGAAGAAGTTGACGCCGTGGGAGAGGGCCCTGTCCATCATCGCGAAACTCTCGTCCCTCGGGGTGTTCACGCCGAAATTCAGCGTTCCCAGGCAGAGCCGGCTGACCTCAAGAGCGGTCCGGCCAAGGCGTGTGTACTGCATTCTCTCCCCTGTTTCATGGTGTCTCTCGCGGAGAAAACGGGACTCGGGGTCGGACGGAGCTCTCATCCGCTGAAGAAGCCCACGGGTAGGCCGCCACTTTTCCGGAGCAGGAAAGGCCGTCGGGGGAAGGCTTCCACGTTCCGGGGAAAGGCCGCGCCGGTATGCTCCGGTCCGGCGGATTCGGGCCGGGACCGACCCGCTCCCGGCGGACGAATGGCACCGTATCCCGGGCCCCGTGAACTCGACGCGGCCGAGGGCCCCTCCTCCGCCGCCGAGCCGCGCGGCGCCCGCCCCGGTCCCGGAAGCGGGTTCGGCCCTCCATCTGGGAGATGACCCCTTGCGTGTACTACTCGCCTCCTACGCGGAGAAGACGCACTTCATCGGCATGGTGTCCCTGGCGTGGGCGCTGCGCGCCGCCGGGCACGAGGTGCGCGTCGCCAGCCAGCCCGGACTGGCGGGGTTCCTGAGGAGTGCGGGTCTGCCCGCCGTCCCGGTCGGGCGGGACCACCTGCTGCGCGAGCGGTTCGAGCTGGTGACGCAGTGGGGCGAGGGCGACGCCCCGGGGCTGTTCGACGTGGGGGAGAGCTGGCCCGGCGACCTGTCCTGGGACGAGATGCGCTGGGGCCTGCGCGACACCGCGGCCTGGTGGTGGCGCATGGTGAACGACCCGATGCTGGAGGACCTGGTCGCCTTCT
>NZ_QPFC01000436.1:0-1691 GCF_003427465.1 Nocardiopsis sp. TNDT3
CCGTTCGCTCCCGCCGGCGGGCGGCCCGGAAGTCCGGCGGCGGCCGCACCCGCACGCCGCACCGGCCGAAGCGGGCCAGCGCGCGCAGGAGCTGCGCCGGGAGCCGGAGTCGTCGACTGGTTGCGACAGACCTCCCGGGGGTGCTGCTGCGCCGGGGCACCAGCCGCGGGGCTGTCGAGCAGCAGTGGGCGCGCGAGCTCTGAGCTGGTCCAGGTGCCGGCCCAGCAGGAGCGGGTGCAGGCGGCGGCCGCGCGTGTGCAGCAAGAGGCGATCGAGGCCGACGTGGCCCAGGCCCGCGCCGAGCAGGCGGAGATCGAGCGTGCTGCTCACGAGCAGCAGGTGCCGCGGCCGAGCTGGGGATCTCGGGGGGACACTGAGCGGCTTCCGCAGTGGGCGTTGGACCCAGCGGCTCGCCGGGCAACGCAGGCCTCGCGGTCGGGCCCCGGCCGGTGGCGGCTCGGTCCCAGAAGAGCAGAACCGCGCCCGCAGTGGCCTGGAGCCCGAAGGTCCAGAACGGAGTTGATTCCCCCTCGACGAATTGTGTACATGGGCCTACTCTTTTTGTGTAGGTCTAGGGACACAATAGAGGGGCGGGATGGATACCCGAACGCAGTACCTGCCGTCGGACCGAGTCCGCGACACCCTGGGACGCCGCATGGCATGGGTGCACGACACCGGCGGCATCCTCGTCATCACCGACAGCGGGAATCCCGACGGAGCTTTGGTTCCACCCGGCCTCCTGGCCGAGGCCGGACTGGCACCTGTGAGAGGGCAGGGGGTGCGCGAAGCTCGCGCCCATTGGGGAGTGACCCGCACCCGTGCTGCCGTCGAGGGCCCCCAGGGGCTGACGCACCACAAGAACCTGCTGGCGGTGTTGGTGGACCAGACCACAGCAGCCGCCCTCATCCGCCGCCTGCCGGTGCTGGCGTTCACCGAACTCGACCTGACCGGCATCGCCCTGGCTGACGGCGAACTCATCGCGCCCGGAGAGTACGCGGCACATGACGGAAAGACCCTGCGCGTCCGCGCCCCCCGACAAGAGGAGACGACCGTGGACAACACCACCCTGAACGACCCGGAAACCCCCGAGGTAGTGATCTTCGAGACCCTTCGAGGGACCGCCAACCGCGCCGCGGCCGCATACATGCGGGCGGCTGAAGCCGCCACCACCCCCGAGGCCAAGGAGGACGCGAAGCAGCAGATGAAACGAACCTGGAGGATCAAGAGCAATTACGACCTGAGCCGCGGCGAAATGATCGCCTTGATTCAGCAACTCCAGGGAGAGATCGACCAGTTGCGGGAGGCCTGAGCGATGCCGCCCCCTTACGAGGTGCGCCCGGAGCGTCTCCAGTAGACGTGGCTACGCGGCGCCAGCCACGGGCGAGAACAGGGTGCCCTTGTCAGCGCATCGCCCATTCGCCGCTCTCGGAAATTCGGTCGTGGTTCGGCCAAGGCGGACGCTGACAGCACCTGACGCTCCCGCTGTCAGCACTCCCGCCAACGCTGTCATCCCTGGCCGGAGCCTGTTTCCGGTGCTGTCAGCGGACAGCCGCTGAGAAGAGTCCGCCCGCCCCACTCCCGCATCCGCGCGCCTCGTGTCAGCTCCCCGCCAGCACCCCGCCCACCTTCCGCTCGCCGACCGTGAGCCCTCCGTGCGCCCGCCGTCAGCCGGGCTTCCTTTCCTGGTCCGC
>NZ_QPFC01000437.1:0-15976 GCF_003427465.1 Nocardiopsis sp. TNDT3
CATCCACCCCGCTGACCACTCCCCGCCCCCGGCCGAGGCACGGCGCGAAAGAGCCCGGCCGGGGGACGCCCCGGGAGAGCGGGCGCGGCACGGAACACCCCCCACAGGGTCCGCGCCGCGCCCCCTCCGGGGCCACTCGACTGTCCGCCGCCATCACCTGGAGGAACGTGTGTGGCGCTATATCGGTCGTAAGCTCTTCGTCTACCTGCTTACGTTCATCGTCGCGGTCACCATCAACTGGATGATTCCGCGCTTCATGCCCGGCGACCCCATCCGCAGCATGCTCTCCCGGGCCTCGGCGGGCGACCCCGAGGCCCTGGCCACCATGACCGCCTACTACGAGGAGGTCTTCGGCCTCGACAAGCCGCTGCACGAGCAGTACCTGAGTTTCTGGGCCGGTCTGTTCCGGGGGGACCTGGGCATCAGCGTGATGCTCTACCCCGAGCCGGTCACCGACGTCATCATGAGGGCGGTCCCCTTCACCCTGGGACTGCTGCTCCCCGCGATCCTGCTCAGCTGGATCATCGGCAACCGCTTCGGCGCCTTCGCCGCCCGCAGCAAGGCCCTGGACAACACGGTCCTGCCGGTCGGGTACATCCTCACCGCCACGCCGTACATGTGGCTGGCCCTGCTGCTGGCCTGGAGCCTGGGCATCGTCGCCGGGATCTTCCCGGCCTCGGGCGGCTACAGCTTCTCCCTGCGCCCCGAGTTCAGCTGGCTGTTCATCTCCAACCTGATCACCCACTGGTTCCTGCCGTTCCTGTCCATGTTCCTGGTGGCGCTCGGCGGCTGGGCGATCGGCATGCGCAACATGATCATCTACGAGCTGGACGCGGACTACTCCAACTACCTCCAGGCCCTCGGCGCGCCGCGCAAGCTGGTCCGGCGCTACGCGTTCCGCAACGCCATGCTGCCGCAGATCACGGGTCTGGCCGTCCAGCTGGGCACGATCATCGCGGGCTCCCTGCTCACCGAGATCGTGTTCAACTACCCCGGCCTCGGCAAGCTCATCCTGGACTCCCTGGAGAGCCGCGACTTCTTCCTGCTCCAGGGCGTCTTCCTGTTCGTGGTCGTCGGCGTGCTGATCGCCAACTTCATCATCGACATCGTCTACGTGCTGATCGACCCGCGCACCCGGGTCCAGATGACGGGAGGCTCCTCATGACGAACGTCGCCGGAGCTCCGGGCACCGCCGAGAAGGCGGACGCCCCCGAACCTGCCGGGCGCAAGGGCTCCGAGGCCCTGTACTTCGCCCGGCGCAACCCCAAGCTGCTCATCGGCTCGGGTATCGTCCTGGCCTTCCTGCTGCTCGGGATCGTCGGCCCCTTCTTCGTCAGCGACAGCCCCAACGAGTACGTCGGCCCGCAGATGCAGGCGCCCAACGGCGAGTACTGGCTGGGCACCACCACGTTCGGCCAGGACATCTGGGCCCAGTTCGTGCACGGCGTGCGCGCCACGTTCATCATCGGCCTGTTCGGCGGCGGCGTCGCCTTCGTCATCGGCACCGCGGTCGGCTTCGTCGCCGGGTACAAGGGCGGGATCGTCGACGAGATCCTCAACATGATCACGAACGTGGTCCTGGTGCTGCCCGCGATGGTCGTGCTCATCGTCGCGATCGCCTACCTGGACGCGCGCGGCCTGTTCGTGCAGGGCCTGTTCATCGGTCTGACCGCCTGGCCGTGGGCGGCCCGCGCGGTCCGTTCGCAGGCGCTGTCCCTGGCCACCCGCGACTACGTGGACCTGGCCCGGCTGAGCGGTCGGCGCACCTGGAAGATCATCACCACCGAGATCGCGCCCAACATGAGCTCGTACCTGGTGATGGCCTTCATCCTGCAGTTCGGCGGCGCGGTCCTCACCGCGGCCGGTCTGGACTTCATCGGCCTCGGCCCCTCCAACGGCGTGTCCCTCGGCCTGATGCTGGAGAGCGCCGTCGCCTGGAGCGCGCTCACCCTCGGCATGTGGTGGTGGTTCATCCCGCCGGGTCTCGGAATCACCGTGATCGTGGGCTCGCTGTACATCCTCAACGTCGGGTTGGACGAGGTCTTCAACCCCAAGCTGCGGGAGCTGTGATGACCCTGCGCGTCAAGGACCTGAAGGTCTACTACCAGACCCTGCGCGGGGACGTCCACGCCCTCGACGGCGTCACGTTCGACCTCGCCGACGGGGAGATCATGGGCCTGGCCGGGGAGTCCGGCTGCGGCAAGACCACCCTGGGCAAGAGCCTGATCCGCCTGGACTCGCGGATGCGCCACGTCGGCGGCACGATCGAGCTGGACGGCAAGGACGTGCCCATCGCCGACGACCGCGCGATGGTGCCCCTGCGGTACCACGAGATCTCGCTCATCCCGCAGTACGCGATGAGCGCGCTCAACCCGACCCGCAAGATCGGGAGGATGATCAACGAGCTGCTGCGCGCCCGCGGCGTGCGGCCCGCCGACGTCACCGAGGAGCTCCACCGCCGCCTGGAGCTGGTCGGCCTGGACACCGACGTGCTCAACCGGTTCCCGATCGAGCTGTCCGGCGGCATGAAGCAGCGCGTCGTCATGGTCATCTCGACCCTGCTCAACCCGTCGCTGCTGATCGCCGACGAGGTCACCTCGGCCCTGGACGTGTCCACCCAGCGCTCCGTCGCGGAGTCGATGGTGGAGTTCCGCGACCGGGGCTACATCAAGAGCATGGTCTTCGTGACCCACGACATCTCGCTCGTGTACCAGATGGCGGACACGATCATGGTGATGTACGCGGGCCACATCGTGGAGAAGGCGGCCGCGGGCACCATCATCAACGAGCCCAAGCACCCCTACACCCAGATGCTCATCGGGGCGCTGCCCGAGGTCGGCTCCACCTCCACCGTGCAGGGGGGCCGCCTGGCGGGCATCCCCGGCACCCCGCCGGGTCTGCTCAACCCGCCCACCGGCTGCCGGTTCAAGGACCGCTGCCCGATGGCGTTCTCCAAGTGCTCCGAAAAGCCGCCGCTGGTGGAGATCGAACCCGGCCACTGGGCCGCCTGCTGGAAGACGGGGTGAGGTAGACCGTGCTGGAACTCAGCCACGTGCACAAGGTGTACAAGGTGGGCGCGTTCGGCGGTGACCGCCTGCGCGCCGTCCGCGACGTGAGCCTCACGGTGGAGGCGGGCGAGGTCGTCTCGCTGATCGGTGAGAGCGGCAGCGGCAAGAGCACCCTCGGCAAGATGGTGCTGGGCCTGTTCAAGCCGACCTCGGGGAGCATCACCTTCGAGGGCACCGACATCACCACCATCAAGGGCCACGCCGCGCGCAAGGAGTACTACCGCCGCGTGCAGGGGGTCTTCCAGGACCCGTTCAGCTGCTTCAACCCCATCTTCAAGGCCGACCGCGTCTTCGAGATGGTCCGCACCTCCTACTTCCCGAAGACCTCGGAGACGGAGTGGCGGGACAAGGTGCTGGACGCGATCGCCACGGTGCGCCTGGACCCGGGCAACGTCCTCAACAAGTACCCGCACCAGCTCAGCGGCGGCCAGTTGCAGCGCCTGCTGATCGCGCGGGCGCTGCTGCTGGACATCAAGCTGCTGGTCGCCGACGAGATCATCAGCATGCTCGACGCCTCCACGCGCATCGACGTGCTCAACCTGCTCGCCGACCTCAAGGAGCGCGGCCTGGGCATCCTGTTCGTCACCCACGACCTGTCGCTGGGCAACTACGTCAGCGACAAGTCGGTGATCCTGCGCAAGGGCGCGATCGCCGAGATGGGTCCGACGGCCAGGGTCTTCGACAACCCGCTGCACCCCTACAGCCGTCACCTGCTGTCCTGCGTGCCGCAGCTGCACCGCACCTGGGCCGAGGTCGACGCCGAACTGGCGGCCAACCCCCCCGAGGACGTCGTCCTGCCGACGGCGCCCGACGAGGACTCCGCTCCGCTGATCGAGGCCGAGGAGGGCCACTTCGTGGGGATCGACCAGGGCTGAGCCGCCCGCTTCCCCTCATCCCGGCGCCCGTCCACCCCCCGCGGGCGCCTCGGTGTTTTCCGGCCCTCCTCGCGCGCTCCCGTCATCGGCCGCCCGAAGCCGCGATTCGACGCGCGAACCCGGATCGCCGGCGGTGTTCCACGGGTGTCCGCACGGCCTCGGAGCCTCTCGCGGGGTCCGGTTCCGGGCGCCGACGGGCCCGTTCCGGAGGGCGTCGGCGGACACCTCCCGACCGCTCCGCCGCCCGGCGGGCCGCGCGCCCCGGCGGCCGAGGGCTGAGCCGGACGCGGGTACGCGCGGACCCGTCCTGAGGTGCGCCGACGACGTGTCGGCGACGCCCGCCTGAACGGGGTGTGACATCCCGGCGTGCGTTCCCACGCGGCCCACGTGTACCCTGGAGGGTCCGCCGGTATTCCCCGGCGGGCCGTGCGGGTTGCCACATCGGAATCCTTCGCTGGCCGACCTGTCTGTGGTACGTTCAAAGTGATTGTTAGTCGTTGAATTTCGCAGTTGGTGTCTTGCCCGCGGAGTTTGTGACCGGCGGGCGGTTTCTTCAAGGAAGTCCGGCTCGCGGCAATTCGCGGACGTGAGTCTGCGTCCGTGTACACCGAGCTGAAGGAGAGAACATGGCTCAGGGAACTGTGAAGTGGTTCAACGGCGAGAAGGGCTTCGGCTTCATCTCCCCCGACGGCGGCGGCCCCGACGCCTTCGTTCACTACAGCGCGATCCAGGGCACGGGCTTCCGTAACCTGGAGGAGAACCAGCGCGTGGAGTTCGAGGTCGTCCAGGGCACGCGTGGCCCGCAGGCCGAGAACGTCGTCGCGCTCTAACCAGCACGCGATAACCTCGCGTAACGCCCCGGAAGGCACCGCCTTCCGGGGCGTTCGCGTGTCCGGCCCCCGCGGGGGAGGGGGTTCACCCCTCCAGCAGGGCCTCGGTGCGCTGACGCACCTCGGGGGTGTCCAGCCCCCGCACGGTCACCGTGGTGCGGCGGCGCAGCACGTCGTCCGCGTTCACCGCCCACTCGCGGTCGCGGGCGAAGACCACCTGCGCCCAGATGTCGGGGCCGTCGGGGTGGATGCGCTCGCCCAGCCGCGGCTCCTCGCGCACCATCGCCGCGATGTCCATGGCCAGGCTCCCGTAGTGCGACGCCAGGTGGCGGGCGACCAGCGGGTCCAGAGGGGCGCCGGGCGCGCGGTCGGTGATCAGCCGCTGGGCCACCGCGTCCGGGCTGGCCAGTCCGGGCAGCGGCACCGTGCGCAGTGGGTCGGCCATGTCCTCCGCCAGCGGCACGGCGCTGACCCTGCGCAGCTCCTTGAGGACGGCGCGGCCGATGTGGCGGTAGGTCGTCCACTTGCCGCCGGCCACCGAGAGCATCCCGCCCCGCCCCTGGGTGACCACGGTCTCGCGCTTGGCCGAGCTGGTGCCGCCGGGTCCGCCGGGCAGCACCCGCAGCCCCGCGAAGGAGTAGTCGACGTGGGAGGCGTCCAGGTAGGGCGCGTCGATGCCCAGCGCGGCCTCGCCCAGGATCTGTTCCACGTCGGCGGGCACGACCGACACGTCGGCCGGGTCCCCGGTGTACTCCTCGTCGGTGGTGCCCAGCAGCAGCCTGCCCTCCCACGGGATCGCGAACGACACCCGGTACTTGTCCACGGGGATGGTCAGCGCGGCGCGCCAGGGCTCGGGGGTCCGCAGCACCAGGTGCGCGCCCTTGGACAGGCGGACGCTGGGCGTCGCGGAGGGGTCCTCCATGCTCCGCAGCCGGTCCACCCACGGGCCGGTCGCGTTGAGGACCAGCCGCGCGTCGATGCCGAACTCCCCGCCGTCGACGCGGTCGCGCAGGTCGGCGCCGGTGACCCGGCCCCGGGTGGTGCGCAGCCCCACGACCTCGGCGTGGTTGAGCACCACCGCGCCCGCGTCCACGGCGGCGCGCACGCTCATGACGGCCATCCGGCTGTCGTTCATCTGGTGGTCGCTGTAGGCGGCCACCGACCGCAGGCCGTCGGTGCGCAGGCCCGGGGCGAGCCGCCGCGCCTGGGCGGGGGAGAGCAGGCGGCCCATGCCGTCGCCGAAGGCCGACAGGGCCGAGTACAGGAACACCCCGGCGCCCATCTTCGCGGCCCCGTGCGGGCCGCCGGAGTAGATCGGGACCAGGAACGGCATGTGGTTGACCAGGTGCGGTGCCACCTCCGAGGCCAGGGACCGGCGCTCGCGGTGGTTCTCGGCGACCAGGCGCACCTGGCCGCTCTGGAGGTAGCGCAGCCCGCCGTGCACCAGCTTGGAGGAGGCGCTGGAGGTGGCTCCGGCGAAGTCGCCGGAGTCGACCATGGCCACGCGCAGGCCCGCCTGGGTGGCGGTCCAGGCGACGGAGGTCCCGAGGATCCCGCCGCCGACGACCAGGAGGTCGAAGGTCCCCCGGGTGAGTTCGTCGCGTGTGCGCGAGCGCGACGAGGCGATGCGGTTCTGGCTGGCGCTGACGGTCATGGCTGTGCTCCTCGGAGGGATGGAGGGGGCCTCGCGTGCACCTGAACAGTCTCCACGTTTCAGGCGATGTATCGACTTCATAATACGACAATGCCGAACGCTGGTGAAGAAGAGGGGGTGATCCGGCCGAGAAAACAGCTCCAGGGGTGGTCCAGGACGAAGGCGAGCTTGGCGCCTGTTGCCCAGGGGAGCCGGGTCGACACACGGGGTTCAGGAGATGCGGCATTGTCGCACCTTGTCGGCCCATCACACGGTCGGCCCGCCCGGAGGGCGCGCACGGCGAAGCCCCGGGGCCACGCGTGCGCGCGACACCCCGGGGCTTCACGGGGTCCGGACCCGCCGCGCGGGCCCGGAGGGCGGGGCCTGGAGAGCCCCGGGCGATCGTGGCGGGGCCGGTCGGGGGCGGCGGTCACACCGCCCCCGGGCCGGCGGAGCTCAGGCGCCGAACCCGGTGAGCTTCCAGATCCACGCGCCGATCACGCCGCCCACCAGGGGGCCGACCACCGGAACCCAGGCATACCCCCAGTCGGAGGGGCCCTTGCCCGGGATCGGCAGCACCGCGTGCGCGATGCGCGGCCCCAGGTCGCGGGCCGGGTTGATGGCGTACCCCGTCGGGCCGCCCAGGGACAGGCCGATCGCCAGCACCAGCAGGCCGATCAGCAGCGGCGCGAGGCCGTTGGTGAACAGGCCGCTCAGGTCGGCCCCGCCCTCGACGGAGACGAAGCCGGAGTTCGCGCCGATGCCCAGCACGCCCAGGAGCAGCATCGCGGTGCCGATGACCTCGGTGACGAAGTTGGCCACCAGGTTGCGCACGGCCGGGGCGGTGCTGAACACGCCCAGCTTCGCCTCCGGGTCGTCGGTGACCTTCCAGTGCGGCAGGTAGACCAGGTAGACCAGGACGGCGCCGGTGAACGCGCCCGCCAGCTGGGCCAGCATGTACCCGGGCACCTGGGACCACGGGAAGTCGCCGATGCTGGCCAGGCCCAGCGTGACGGCGGGGTTGATGTGGGCGCCGCTGGTGGCGCCGACGACGTAGACGGCCATCGCGACCGCCATGCCCCAGCCGAAGGTGACGACGATCCAGCCGCCGTTGAGGGCCTTGGAGCGCGCGAGCGAGACACCGGCGACGACACCGCCGCCGAGCAGGATCAGGATCGCCGTACCGACGAACTCTGCCAGATAGACCATGGGGACCTCCGCCCCGTCAGGGGAGCCGGGTCACGGGGGCCTCGCCCCCGCCGACCGGCGCCGGGCCGGAGGCGGGGGTTTAATAGGACGCACCCGTCACAGGAATGGGATGGAGCGGAGCGCGTACGGCGCCCCGCGGGCCGGTTCCCGGGAGCCGAAGGTGGCAGCCGGGGCTCCTGGGAACCGGTCGTTCGGTGGGGTGACGCCGCCCCCGCGCTACTGGGCGTCCTCGTGCTCGACCCAGTCCAGGGTGCGGCGCACGGCCTTGTTCCAGTTGCGGTACTCGCGCTCGCGCACGGCGGGCTCCATCTTCGGAGTCCACTCGGCGGCCTTGTGCCAGTTGGCGCGCAGCGTCTCGACGTCGGGCCAGTAGCCCACCGCCAGCCCCGCGGCGTAGGCGGCGCCCAGGCAGGTGGTCTCGGCGACCATCGGACGCACGACCTCGGTGTCGAGCACGTCGGACAGGATCTGCATGAGCAGGTTGTCGGCGGTCATGCCGCCGTCCACCTTGAGCGTGGTCAGCTCCGTGGGCGCGTCGGCGTTCATCGCGTCGACGACCTCGCGGGTCTGCCACGCGGTGGCCTCCAGGACGGCGCGGGCGATGTGGCCCTTGTTGACGTAACCGGTCAGGCCCGCCATGACGCCGCGCGCGTCGCTGCGCCAGTGCGGGGCGAACAGGCCGGAGAAGGCGGGCACGATGTAGCAGCCGCCGTTGTCCTCCACGGTGCGCGCCAGCGTCTCGATCTCGGGCGCGGTGGAGATCAGGCCCAGGTTGTCGCGCAGCCACTGCACGAGGGAGCCGGTCACCGCGATGGAGCCCTCCAGGGCGTACACGGCCGGTTCGTCGCCGAGCTTGTATCCCAGCGTGGTGAGCAGGCCGTTCTCGGAGGTCACCGGCTCGGTGCCGGTGTTCATCACCAGGAAGGTACCGGTGCCGTAGGTGCCCTTGACGTCGCCCGGGTCGAAGCAGGTCTGGCCGAACAGGGCGGCGTGCTGGTCGCCGAGGGAGGAGGCGACGGGGGTTCCGGCCAGGTATCCCCTGGCCTCGCCGTAGACCTCCGACGACGAGCGGATCTCGGGCAGGACGCCCTCGGGGACGCCGATGGCCTCCAGGATCTCGGGATCCCACTGGAGGGTGGACAGGTTCATCAGCATGGTGCGGCTGGCGTTGGTCACGTCGGTGACGTGGCGGCCGGTCAGCTTCCAGATGATCCAGGTGTCCATGGTGCCGAACAGGACCTCGCCGCGCTCGGCGCGTTCGCGCAGGCCGTCGACGTTGTCCAGCAGCCAGCGCAGCTTGGGGCCGGAGAAGTAGGTGGCCAGCGGCAGGCCGCACCGGTCGCGGAAGCGGTCCTGGCCCTCCTCGCCGCCCAGTTCGCGGACCAGGTCGTCGGTGCGGGTGTCCTGCCAGACGATGGCGTTGTGGACCGGCTCGCCCGTCTCGCGGTCCCAGACCAGGGTGGTCTCGCGCTGGTTGGTGATGCCGACGGCCGCGATCTGGTCGGGGGTGATGTCGTTCTTGTCCAGGGCTCCCCTGATGACCGCCTCGACGTTGGTCCAGATCTCCGTGGCGTCGTGTTCGACCCAGCCCGGCTTGGGGAAGATCTGCCTGTGTTCGCGTTGGTCGACCGAGACGATACGTCCGTCGCGGTCGAAGAGGATGCAGCGGCTCGACGTGGTGCCCTGGTCGATCGCGGCGACGTACTGCTGACTCATCGGGTGCTCGCCTTCAGGGTGGGGCTCGGGACGGGGCCGGACGCACACGGTTTCGGATTAAACCCGCACGTTGTACGACATTGACGTATGAGTAGCCGTTAGTTTCATCCGTCTTTCCTTCCCATGTCAAGGCCGTGTGACGCAATCGTGTCGCGTGCGTCACGTCCTCTCGACGGCAACGCTGCCAGGCGCGGGCGAACGCCGGAAGCCGCCGCGCGGGAGGCCTTCCGCGGGCGGTGGGAGAACTGCGGTGCGACCTCAGTAGGGGGTGACGCCGAGTTCCCGGGAGATGGCCCGCGCCGCGTCGCGCACGTAGGAGACCTGCTCCATGTCGGGCCTGCCCCCCTCGCCGCGCAGGCGCTCGACGGCGCCACGCACCCCGATGGCGCCGACGGTCGTGCCGCGCCGGTCGCGGATGGGGGCGGCGATGGAGACCTCGCCGTCCACGAGTTCCTCGGCCTCCCACGCCCAGCCGTCGTCGCGCACCTGGTCGAGCTGGCGCTCCAGCGCGGCGGGGGAGGTGACGGTGTGCCGGGTGAAGGAGGTCAGGGCCGGGGCCCCGCCGCTCTCGACCACGGCCGGGTCCTCCTCGGGGGCCGCCAGGGGGTCGAAGGCCATGATGACCTTGCCGATGGCGGTGGCGTGCAGCGGCAGCAGGGTGCCCACGTCCAGGGTCTGCTGGGAGGCGTCGGGACGGAACACGTGGTGGACCACGAGCACCTGGTGCTTGTGCAGCGTGCCGATCCGCACGCTCTCACCGCTGCGCGAGGCCAGGCTGTCCGCCCAGTTCAGGGCGCGGGTGCGCAGTTCGTTGCCGTCCAGGTAGCGGGTGCCCAGGCTGAGCATGCCCCCGCCCAGGCGGTAGCGGCCCGACTCGGGGTCCTGCTCGACGAAGCCCACGTGCTGGAGGGTGCGCAGGATGCCGAGCACGGTGCCCTTGGGCAGCTCCAGGGACCGGGAGATCTCCGCCAGGCTGAGCCCGCGGGCGCCGGTGGCCAGGATCCGGAGAATGGCTGCCGCGCGTTCGATCGACTGGATTCTTCCCGGCATTGCGGTGCTACCACTCTCTAGTACGACAATGTCATACGCGAAATGCTACTACGCGTTGTGACGCGTGGCACGCCCGCGGCAGCCGGGCGGTCAGGCGATCGGCACAGTCTAGGTCGGCCGACCGCCGCGCCCGGCCGCCGGGGTCACAGCTCGGCGGCGGCCTCGGCCACGCCCCGGGCGGCCTCCTCGACGTCGCGGTCGGTGGTCTCCAGGTGCACCACCAGGCGCACGGCGTCGCCGATGCCCAGCCCCGCGACCCCGTGGCGGGCGAAGGCCTCGGCGTAGCGCGCGCCCTGTCCGGCCGGGGTGGGCACCAGCACCATGTTGGTCTGCGCCCGCACGGCCAGCCCGGACCGCTCGGAGATCAGCCGGGCCAGCTCCGCGGCGCGCTCGTGGTCCTCGGCCACCCGCTCGCGGTGGTGGCGCAGCGCGTACAGGGCCCCGGCGGCGATGATCCCGGCCTGGCGCATCCCCGCGCCCAGCAGCTTGCGCCCGCGCCGGGCCCTGCGCACCGTGTCGGCGTCCCCGACCAGCGCCGAGCCCACCGGGGCGCCCAGGCCCTTGGAGAAGCACACCGACACCGTGTCGAACCCGTCCGCGACCTCGGCGGGAGCGGCGTCCAGGGCGGCGGCCGCGTTCCACAGCCGAGCCCCGTCCAGGTGCGCGCGCAGCCCGTGCCGGTGCGCGAACCCGGTGACCCGGCGCTGTTCGGCCAGCGGTACGACGCGGCCGGTGAAGGTGTTCTCCAGCCACACCAGGGCGGGCTCGGCCCGGTGGACGTCGCCCCGGCCGGCGATCCACGACTCCAGCACCGCGTCGGTGGGGCAGAGCCCGTCCGAGTACAGGCGCGGCAGAGCCCGGGCCAGCACCGCGGTCGCGCCCTGCTCGTCGCCGATGAGGTGGTGGTTCTCGTGCGCCCACACCTCCTCGCCGCTGCGGGTGGACACGTACAGCCCCAGCTGGTTGGCCATGTGCCCGGACGGCACGTACAGCGCGGCCTCCCGGCCCAGCAGCCCGGCGGTCTCCTCCTCCAGTTCCCGCACGGTCGGGTCCTCGCCCCACACGTCGTCGCCCACCTCGGCCTCGGCCATGGCCCTGCGCATGGCCGGGGTGGGGCGGGTGACGGTGTCGGAACGCAGGTCGATCATGGCGTCTTCCTCCTGGTGGGACGCGTGCCCTCGGGCGGGGGGAGCGGACCCGGGGTGGACGGGGTGTCCGCCCGACGATACTGCCCGCCGCTCAGTCGCCCCCGATCCGGTCCAGGGCGCGTGAGAGCTGGCGCAGCGCCTCCAGGACACGAGCGCTGTCCTCCTCGCCCAGCTCGGCGACCAGGGCCTTGGCCACCCGGTCGTGGTCGGGGCTGATCCGGCGCAGGGCGTCCAGGCCCTCCCCGGTGGCGGCGAGCAGCTTGGCGCGGCTGTGCGCCGGGTTCGGCCGGTACTCGGCCAGCCCCTGCTCCACCAGCAGGTCGGCGATGCGCTGCACGCTCTGCCGCGTGGTGCCGAAGCGGCGCGCGACCGCCGACACCGGCAGGGGGTCGCGGGTCACCGCGCCGAGCACCTGCCAGCGCGCGGCGGTCAGTCCGGCGGTGCGGGCCAGCTCCTCGGCCACCGACAGGAACTGCCCGTTGAGGCGGAAGACGGTGAGCGCCGTCCCGGTGAGCAGGTCGGAGTGTCTGTCCTCGGCAGGGGCCATGCTCAGGACCCCTCCAGCAGCACGTGGTAGGCGCCGGGGTCGTGCTCGGCGTGCAGCCGGTACCACGCGTCGAGGACGCGGGGCGTGTACAGGTCCAGGGCCGCGAAGACCTCCCGGGCGAACTCCAGCGGCGCGGTGGGCCCGGCCGTGATGAGGCCGCCGTCGGAGACCGCGAGCGCGGAGCGGTAGCGGCGCATCCCGGCGTAGCCGGTGGCCAGCAGGTACTCGGGCGCGGCGCTGGTGTGGTCGCGGTAGTCCAGGAGCCCCTCACGGGCGAGCCCGGCCGTGGCGCCGCAGATGGCCGCCACCGGCACACCGGCGTCGAGCCAGATCCCGGCCGCCGAGGCGAACGGCGAGAAGGCCTCGGGGTCCAGGTCCCAGCCGTCGGCGCCCGGCAGGATCAGCATCGCGCTGGAGGAGGGCTTGAGCTGGGGCAGGGTGATGTCCGGCAGGATGGTCAGCCCGCCCGCGGTCGTGACGGGCGCGCCGGTGAGGCCGACGGTCACCACGTCGTAGCGCCCGGGGTCGCGCTGCCAGTCGCCGCCCCGGATGGTCGCGGTGGTGTGCCCGATCTCCCAGTCCGCCAGCTGGTCGTACACGGCGAGGTGGACGGTCTGCCTGGTGTCTTCGATCATGACAGCATGCTGTCATTTTGACAGGGTGCTGTCAATGCTCGAAGGGTGATCGGCCGGAGGGGATCCCCCCGTGGGCCCCCACGTGATTGGTGAGTCCTATGTGGGTGTTTGCGCTTTTCCACAGGGGTGGGGCCCCGGAGCTCCCACGGGCATAATGGATCAGACAGCGCCTGGCGCGCTTTTTCGGGCCTTCGACAAGTGCATAAAACCCCCTGAAGAAAACCGAGAGGTTGCCCCCTTGCCGAGCGGAACCGGTCGTCGTTTCTTCCTTGCCGTCGGTGTTTCCAGGTACCAGCACCTGTCCAGAGAGGAGCAGCTGACCGGGGTCGGAGAAGATGTTCTCGCCGTCCGGAACCTGTTCACCGGCTTCGGCTACGAATCCGTTCTGGAGGGGATCGGCGACTACGGGAGCGCCAACGACATCCGCGAGAAGATCCGCCGCTGGGTCGCCGATGTCGAACTGGGCGAGGAGGACGTCGTCGTCCTGTACTTCGCGGGCCACGGATACGCGCCCGACCGGGACCGGCACTACCTGTGCTGCTGGGACACACGCGAGGACACCCCCGCCTCGACCGCCCTGGCCACCGAGGACCTGGTCCGGATCCTGTGCGAGGGGCGGCTGCGCAGGCTGCTGCTGATCCTGGACACCTGCGCGGCCGGGGCGGGCGCCTCCGACGCGGCCGGGATCGCGCTCAACACCCTCGCCTACCGCCTCACCGGCGGCGACGTGTCCACCTCGGTGTGCTTCCTGTCCTCCGCGCGCGCCAAGGACCTCGCCCAGGACGGGGCCTTCGCGCCCGCGCTGCGCGAGGCCGTGGAGACGGCCACCGAGCGGGCGGGCCAGCGCCAGCCCTACCTCGACCTGGCCTCCGTCGTCCAGCACGTCAACGACCACTTCGCCGAGAACGGCGTCCCCCAGCGCGCCGAGCTGGCCAAGGGCGCGGGCACCGGCCTGGACCCCTTCCTGCCCAACGACTCCTACCGCGCCGACCTGCCCTCGGAGGGCACCGACCTCGACTTCCAGCGCCAGGCGGCCGAACTGGCCGAGCACTACGGCCCGCGCTCGCGCGGCGTGGAGTTCGAGTCCGAGCAGGGCCGCTACTTCAGCGGCCGGGAGTGGGTCCTGCGCGACCTGGTCTCCTGGATGACGTCGCCGGAGGGCGACGGGCGGGGCCGCATCGTGACCGGCAAGCCCGGCTGCGGCAAGTCGGCGGTGCTGGGCCGGGTCGTCACCGTGTCCGACCGCGAGTACCGCGAGCGGCTGGGGCTCGCGGAGTCCTCCGACGACACCCTCGTCCCCGTGGGGACGGTGACCGCCGCGGTCCACGCCCGGCACAAGCGGCTGGAGGAGATCGTCGAGCGCGTCTCCACTGCGCTCGGCTCCCGGGCGCGGACCCCCTCGGCGGCCGGGCTCCTCCAGGAGCTGGCCCAGCGCGCACGGGTCAGCGAACGGCCCCTCGTCATCGTCGTCGACGCCCTCGACGAGGCGGGCTCGGGCAGCACGGCCGACTTCGTGGGCCGCGGTGAGCCGCGCCGGATCGCCCGCGAGCTGCTGCGGCCCATGGCCGAGATCCCCGGGGTGCGGCTCCTGGTCGGCACCCGCCGCGAGCTGGTCAGGGCGCTGGAGTCGGTGATGACCGTCATCGACCTGGACACCCATCCCGCCGACACCGAGGCCGACATCCGCGGCTACGTGCGCCAGGTGCTGCTCGCCTCCGACGAGGCCGACACGCGCACCCCCTACCGGGACAGGCCCGAGCTGGCCGACCGGGTGGCCAGGGGAGTGGCGGGCCGCGCGGCCGGGGTCTTCCTGGTCGCCCGGCTCACCGCCCGCAGCCTGCGCAAGGAGCCGACCCCCATCGACACCTCGGTGTCCGGCTGGCAGAGGACCCTGCCCAGCGGGGTCGGCGAGGCCTTCGACGACTACCTGGCGCGCTTCGGTGAGGAGGAGGACCGGGTGCGGCGCCTGCTCACCCCGCTGGCCTTCGCCGAGGGCCAGGGGCTCCCCCGGGGGAGCACGTGGGCGGCGATGGCCGCCGGCCTGTCGGACGCGGAGTGCTCCGACGCCGACATCAGCGAGGTCCTGCGCTTCGCCAGCGACTACGTCGCCGAGGTGGTGGAGGGGGAGCGGTCGGTGTACCGCCTCTACCACCAGGCGCTCGCCGACCACCTGCGCGCCTCCTACAACGGCCGCGGGGACGCCACCCGCGCGCAGGAGCGGATCGTGGCAGCGCTGCTGGGGACCGTGCCGGGCCGCCTGGACGGCCAGGGGCCGGACTGGTTCTCGGCCTCCGCCTACGTCCGCGCGCACCTGGCCACGCACGCCTCCGACACCGGGCACCTCGACGCGCTGGTGGCCGACCCGGTGTTCCTGCTGGCGGCCGGTCAGCTCCCCCTGATGCGGGTGCTGGGCAGGGTCTCGGGCGAGGAGGCTCAGGCGGCCCGCACGGCCTACGAACAGGTCGCCCACCGGCTGTCGGAGAGGTACCCGCTCAAGGACCGGACCTCCGACCTCCAGCTCTCGGCCCGGCGCTGCGGCGCCGACGCGCTCGCGGAGCGGATCGACAAGTCGGGCCTGCCGTCCACGTGGACCACGCGGTGGGCGTGGTGGTCCACCAGCGGCGCGCACCGGCAGCTGGTGGGGCACACGAAGGAGGTCGTGTGCGTGGCCACCACGGCGCTGGACGGGCACCGCGTCGCGGTCACCGGCAGCGCCGACAGGACGGTGCGGATCTGGGACCTGAGCACCCAGAGCCAGTTGGGCGACCCGCTGGCGCTGCCCGTCAGGCCCACCTGCCTCACCCTGGGGGAGTTGGACGAGTACTCCGTCGCCCTGGTCGGAGGCATCGACGGACGTCTGCGGATCGTGGACCTGTCCACCAGCCGGGTCCTCGGTGAGCAGTGGGAGGCACACACCAACCTCGTCACGGACGTGGCCATGGCGACCTTCCGGGGCAGGCCCTTCGCACTGACGTCGAGTCAGGACGGGACCGCCCGGCTCTGGGACCTGGACACCCGGAGTCCTCTGGGCGGGCCGCTGGCCGCACACCGCAGCTCGGTCAACGCCGCGGCCCTCGCCCCCGTGGGAGACCGGCTGCTGGGGGTCACGGGCGGGACCGATCGCAGGGCCTACGTCTGGGATCTGACCGCGCTGCTCGACGATCCGCGCGCGGAAGTGCTCGGTGACGCGTTCGTCGCGCACACGGCGGAGGTGTCGACGCTCCTCCTCACGGACACCCCCGAGGGGCCCGTGGTCCTCAGCGGT
>NZ_QPFC01000438.1:0-2184 GCF_003427465.1 Nocardiopsis sp. TNDT3
GCGCCGTTCGATGCTGGAGGGGGCCAGGGCCTGGACTCGCCCACCCGCGCCGAGGTCGTGCGCATGACCCTGCGCGGCATCCGCCGCACCCGCCGGGCCCGCCCGCGCCGCAAGGAACCGGTCATCCTGCCCGTCCTGGAGGCGCTGCTGTCGGTGCGCCCGGGCCCCGAACACCCCCACGGGGTGGCCCGCAGACGCGACACCCTGCTGCTGCTGACCGGGTTCGGCGGGGCCCTGCGCCGCAGCGAACTGGCCGCGCTGACCTTCGACGACCTGACCCTGCACACCGACCCCGCCACCGGTGCCCCCGCCCTGGTGGTGGCACTGGGCGCGACCAAGACCGACCAGGAGGGCCGCCACGGCCAACGGGTCGCCCTGCCCCGGGGGCGGCACCGCCACACCTGCCCGGTGTGCGCCTACGCCGACTGGGCCGCCCTGGTCGAGACCCACCGCGCGGGCGGTGAGGAGGCGGTGGCCGCCCTGCTGGAGCGCCCCCGCCCCGAGGGGGCCCTGGCCCATCTGTGCCAGGGCTGGCCGGGCACGGACCTGGCCGACGGCTCCGAGCGCCCCCTGCTGCCCGCCGTGGACCGCCACGGCCACCTCGGGTCGCGCCCGATGTCGGGCCGGGCCGTGGGGGAGCTGGTCAAACGCTACGCCCGCCGCGCCGGGCTGGACCCCGACGACTTCGGCGGGCACTCCCTGAGGGCGGGGTTCGCCACCCAGGCCGCGCTGGGCGGGGCCAGCGACCGCGAGATCATGCGCCAGGGCCGCTGGACCAACCCGCGCACGGTCCACGACTACATCCGCACCGCCAACCCGCTGGAGGACAACGCCGTCACCCGGCTGGGCCTGTGACCCCGCCCTCCTGGGCCCCTTGGGCATCTCAGCTTGCCAACAAACACACCAGTAGTACTCGAAATCACCAGTTAAAGTGCGATCCTTCCCTGATGAGACATTAGGTTGGTTCCGTGAGAAAGGGGACGGGCCCATGGTCGACGAGTTTCGCGCGGCGTTCCAAGAACTGATCGACGCCTCCGTCGCCACCGACCCCCAACACTTCCCCCCGGCCGTCCACAAGGTCTACGTGCTGGCCTCCCAGATCCCCGCCTCCGAACGCGAACTCGCCCTGGAGGCCCTGGCCCCCCTGCTCTCGGGAGACCACGCCGCCCCCGGCATCATCGCCGACCTGTCCGTGGTCGCCGGAGCCCTGGTCGAGATGGGCACCGACCCCGGCCCCACCGGCATCGAGGTCCTGCGCCGCCTGCGCACCATGGGCCGGGGCGCCATCGTCTTCGTCCGCGCCTGGGAACGCACCGGCAACGACGCCCCGCCCGACCCCGACGCCGTCACCGCCGACGCCGAGGCCCGCGTGAGCTCCGACCTGGGCAACGACGCCCCCGGCGCCACCATGTGCTGGTGGACCATCCGCCGCCACGGCCTGGCCGCCAGGACCATGCTCAGCGAGGCCCCCGTGCGCGCCCACATGCGCCGCGACCCCTCCCTGCACGCCGAACTCCTGGCCATCGCCAACCAGCTCGCCGACCTGCTCACCGAGTTCGTCCAGGTCCGCGACCTGCTGCGCATGGCCGAGGCCACCGGCGCCCTGGTCCTGGACCGCGCCTCCCAGCGCGCCTTCCGCGTCCGCTTCGAGGGCATCGGCGACAACGCCCAGCTGCACACCCTGCTCGCCGACGCCCTCATCGGCCCCCGCCGCCAGGGCCTGCCCGGGGACCCGCCCGACCCGCGCTGGGTCGCCGCCTTCCGCGACAGCGCCCCCGACCCCGCCGCCCAGACCGTGCGCGGCTGGTGGAACCTGGTCGCCCACGACGGCACCTGGGTGTGGAACGAGGGCCTGCCCGCCGAGATCCCCACCCTGGAGGGCGAACACCTGCTGGTCCTGGACGAACAGCCCTACCCCCGCTCCTGGAACGCCGCCCGGCGCCACCCCCAGGTACGCGGCTGGCTGGAGGTGGAGGCCGAACTGCCCCCCGAGGAGGCCGCGCTGTGGTGGAAGCGCGTCGCCCCGGCCGAACCGGCCATCCCCACCACCGACGAGGACCAGCACCCGCCGCTACCCGAACCGGTCGTACTCGGCACCGAGGAGGCCGAACCCCTCCGGGTCCGCGGCTTCCTGCCCGAGGAACCCCCCGCACCCGAGCCGGCGGCCCCGCCCGAGCCCCAGAG
>NZ_QPFC01000439.1:0-6635 GCF_003427465.1 Nocardiopsis sp. TNDT3
GGCCGGCGGCGCCGCGCGCCGCCCCACCGTGCGCGGCCGCGACGACCGCGCACACACGCCGTTCCCAGTCGGGGAACGGCGAGAGAGAACACCGAGTGGAGGGGAAACCATGAAGGCTGTAGTCACCGGAGGAGCCGGCTTCATCGGCTCACACCTGTGCGACCACCTGATCGCCCGGGGCCACCAGGTCACCGTCCTGGACGACCTGTCGACCGGGACCCTGGCGAACCTGGTCCAGGCGCAGGGCTCGCCCGGGTTCCGGTTCGTGGAGGGGGACGTCCTGGACCGGGAACTGGTCGACTCCCTGGTCGCCCCGGCGGACGCCGTGTTCCACCTCGCGGCGGCCGTGGGCGTGTACAACATCGTCGACAACCCGCTGCGCTCCCTGCGGATCAACCTGCACGGGACGGAGAACGTGGTGGAGGCGGCCGTGGCGCACCGCGTGCCCTACATGGTCGCCTCGACCAGCGAGGTCTACGGCAAGAACGACGCCGACGGTCTCAAGGAGGGCGACGACCGCGTCTACGGACCGGCGACCAAGAGCCGCTGGTCCTACGCCGCGGCGAAGGGGCTGGACGAGCTCGTCGCCTACGTGCACGGCGTCGAGTCGGGCGTGCCGTGCGTCATCACCCGCTTCTTCAACGTGGTCGGCCCCCGCCAGACGGGCCGGTACGGGATGGTGGTCCCGCGCTTCGTGGACCAGGCGTTGGCGGACGAGCCCATCACCGTGTACGGGACGGGGACGCAGCGCCGCTGCTTCGGCTCGGTGTTCGACGTGGTGCCCGCGCTCCTGCGGCTGATGGACACCCCCGAGGCCTACAACCAGGCCGTCAACCTCGGCGGACACGAGGAGGTCTCCATCAAGGGCCTGGCCGACCGGGTCGTGGAGCTGGCGGGTTCGAGGAGCGCGATCACCTACGTCGACTACGAGGAGGCCTACGGCGAGGGCTACGAGGACATGCAGCGCCGCTACCCGGACACCTCGCTGGCCGCGCGGCTGATCGGGTACCGCCCCGAGCGCGACCTCAACGACATCATCCGTTCGATCATGGAACACCGCCGTGCGGTCGGCTCCGTACCGCAGCCGGCGTAACCGAACCTGAAGGGTCCGGTCCGGGGCGCCCTCTCCGCCTCGGCCGACCGACACGGGACAAGGAGACGAAGGACCACGGCTCCGGCCCTTCCCTCCGACGGGACGGTCGCGCGTCCCGGACGGGTCCGGCGCTCCCCCATGCCCGCACGAGGGCGATCGGCGCCGGTGGACCGCGGGCCCGCCGAGGGCATGGACGGGCGCGTCCGCCTCCGGGCGGCGCGGACGAGGGGGCCGGGTCCTCAGAGAGGCAGCAGCACCGTCACCACCAGGACGCAGCTCAGGGCGAGCACGCCCGCGCACAGGAGCGCCATCGCCCACGGGCCCGCCACGGACGGCGAGGGCCGCCCGGTTCCCGGAACGGGCGCGCCGTGCCCGCCGGCCCGCCACCGCAGCCACACGTGCGCGGCCAGCACCCCCGCCAGGAGCAGCAGTCCGACCGTGGTGGCCACGCGCACCTCGGGCGGAGCCTGCGGGAAGGCGTCGTCGCCGGGGGCCAGGGAGCCGCGCAGGAACAGCAGCCCCACCACGACCAGCAGGGCGATCGTGCGGTGCCAGGACATCAGGGTGCGCTCCGGCTGCATGCCGGGATCGCGTTCGACGGGGGTGGTCACAGCAGGTTGCCCAGCAGAACCAGAGCGCACACCAGCCCCACCGCCAGGGCGGTGACGAGCGGGAGCGCACTCAGTTTCAGGGCCGCGCCGCGACTCATGAGCTGTTGCACGCGGTACCAGCGCAGCGGGGCGTAGACGGTGATGACCCCGGCCAGCACCGCCAGCAGCAGGCCGACCGCGGTGCGCGGCCCCTCCGCCCAGCCCAGCGGGAGCAGGTGCAGGACGGCGACGGCACCGGCGAGCAGGGCCAGCGCGGTGCGCACCCAGGCGAGGAAGGTCCGCTCGTTGGCGAGGGTGAACCGGTAGTCCACGGAAGGACCCTCCGCGTCCCGCGGAGAGGCTTCGGAACCCATCCCACTCCCCCCTTTCGACAGGGACGGCCCGGGTTCGCCCCCGAACCGGGCCGGGCCCGCCACGTGGGGCCCGCGTCCCTCCAGACGACACTAGCCGTCGCGCCTCTTTCCTCCCAAACAGGTATGTAAGGCGTGTTATGGCGTAAAACAACCAGACTGCGGGATGGTTCACCGGCCGCGGCAGGCATGCGGAACAAACGAACGGGCACGACCGCTGTAGCACTGAGAGATGGCGGTTGGCCGACGGTCGACACCAACCAACGAACAGATACAGGAGACCACGTGCCCACGGTCGAGCTCACCAAGGACAACTTCGCGGAGACGCTGAAGGACAACGACTTCGTCCTCATCGACTTCTGGGCGGACTGGTGCGGTCCCTGCCGGCAGTTCGCCCCGGTGTTCGAGACCTCCTCGGAGAAGCACACCGACATCGTCCACGCCAAGGTGGACACCGAGGCGCAGCGCGAACTCGCCTTCGAGTTCAAGATCCAGTCCATCCCGACCCTGATGATCGTGCGCGAGCGCACCGTCATCTACAACGAGCCCGGGGCCCTGCCCTCCGAGGCTCTGGAGAGCCTCATCACGCAGGCCAAGGAGCTGGACATGGACGAGGTGCGGGAGAAGATCGCCGAGCAGGGCGGCTCACCGGAGTAACACTCCCGGAGCGGCACGGACCGTTTCCGCGCGCCCCGGACGCCCCCTCCCACGGAGGGCGGCGTCCGGGGCGTTCGCGCGTCCGGACGGGGCCCGGCCGGGCGGACGCGGCGACGGCCTCCGGACGGGACGCCGCCCCGCCCCGGCAGGAGACCGGGCCTCGCGCGGATAGGACCGAAAAGGGCGAAACAGGAAGACCGAAAAGTCATCAAGAGGTTTGCGGCCGGTCACCTGTCCACCCGTCCGGCGAGTTTCGGCCCACCCGGGGCCCGATCCTCCCAGACGGGACGAACCGCACTCCAGAGGCGGTCCGCACCTCCTTCGGTGACGGGAGGACAACGCCTCGCGATCGCCACGCCTCCGAGTTCACCGCCCACGTTCACCTTCGCCACGGGGTTCGTTCACCGTTGCTTCATACGGACATATTTGCATGGGTTCGACCGCGCTCCGCGGCTCCGGCCGCGCACCTCCCGCGCACGCACAGTCCGACCCGGAAGTGGCCTCATGTCTGTCAGCAACACCGCCTCCCCTCGCGGCACCGAGACCGGTCGCGGCGTCGCCCCCGACACCGTCCGGTACAACCGCGAGGTTCCCGACCTGGGCGACCCCGTCTTCGACGTCTCCGGGCTCTCCATCTACTACGGCTCCAACAAGGCCGTGCGCGACGTGGACCTGAAGGTGGGCCCCCGTCAGATCACGGCGATGATCGGGCCGTCCGGCTGCGGCAAGAGCACCGTCCTGCGGACCCTGAACCGCATGAACGACCTCATCCCCGGAGCCCGCATCGAGGGCAAGGTCACCTACCACGGCGAGGACCTGTACGCCTCGGAGGTGGACCCCATCGAGGTGCGCCGCCGGATCGGCATGGTCTTCCAGAAGCCCAACCCGTTCCCCAAGTCGATCTACGACAACGTGGCCTACGGCCCCAAGATCAACGGCGTCCGCGGCAACATGGACGACCTGGTCGAGGAGACGCTGACCAAGGCCGCCCTGTGGGACGAGGTCAAGGACAAGCTCAAGGAGAGCGCCTTCGCCCTCTCCGGCGGCCAGCAGCAGCGCCTGTGCATCGCGCGCACCATCGCGGTCAACCCCGAGGTGATCTTGATGGACGAGCCCTGCTCGGCGCTCGACCCCATCGCGACCCTCAAGATCGAGGACCTGATGTACGAGCTGGCCAGCGAGTACACCATCGTCATCGTCACGCACAACATGCAGCAGGCGGCGCGCGTGTCCGACCGCACGGCCTTCTTCACCGCCGGTGTGGACGACGCGGGCGACCGCTACGGCAGCCTGGTGGAGTTCGACGAGACCGCGACGATCTTCAGCAAGCCGTCCGACCAGAGGACCGAGGACTATATCAGCGGTCGCTTCGGTTAAACCGCTGACCTCCGGCTCCCCCACGGCCGCGGGCCCTCCGGTCGCGACCGTCGACCGGAGGGCCGTTTCGGTCAGGCCGGAGCACCCTTCCCGGGGATCCGCCCCACTGTTCCTTCGACGAAGTGGACCTCCCATGCCCGCGCTCACAACGTCCGCATCCGTCCCGTTCCCGGGTGCCCCGGTCGAGGACGAAATGGTCGAGCGCTCGGAACGGTCGGAGGGACCGCTCCGGGTCCTGCTAGTGGAGCCCGAGTCGGAGCAGTCGCACCAGCTGGTGCTGTCGCTGAGCGGGCACGACGTGGACATCACGGTGTGCGTGGACGGCGCCGAGGCGCTGCTGCGGGTGGGGATGATGCGACCGGACACCCTGGTGACCAGCGCCACTCCGCCCGAGGTGGACCTGGAGACGCTGGTGCGGGTGACCCGGCGGGCGACGGACATCCCGATCCTCATCGGGGTGGGCCCCGGCGACTCCCAGCGGGCGATGCGCGCGCTGGCGGCCGGAGCCACCGCGTGCGTCAACCGCCCCTACCGGATCCCGGAGCTGGCGGCGCTGCTGCGCGGCTCCCTCCCGGGACCGGACGGCGGCGGCCCGGACGGCACCGCCTCCTCGGCCGCGCTGCGTTCGGGCGCCCTGGAGCTGGACGCGCTGGGGCACCGGCTCTTCGTGGACGGCAACCCGGTCAACCTGGCGCTGCGGGAGTTCGGGATCATGGACTTCCTGCTGAGGCACAGCGGCAGGGTGGTCAGCCGCGAGGAGCTGTGGACCGAGGTCTGGCACAAGCCGCTGCCTCCGGTGAACAACACCATCGCCGTGCACATCCGGCGCCTGCGGCACAAGCTGGGTGACTCCGAGGCACAGCCCAGGTTCATCCACACGGTCCGGGGGATCGGCTACCGACTGGACACGGCGAACGGTTCCTGAGCGGAGGAAAAGCGCGGGACGGGATCGGTGAATTCCCCTCCTCCGGGTCCTTTCGGTGATGCCGACGAGACCCCTTGTTCATCTTCACGTCACCTCGGTCCGAGACGAACGCGAAGATGAATCATCGAACAATCCGACGTGTCACCTTCGCCACCGGGAAACCACCGCGCCGCTCCCGGCCCCCACGACCATACCCGCAGGTCATCACCGCCTGTCCCCGGAACATAACAGGATCCGCGCGGAGCCGAAAACACACACCCGTTATCAGATGGTTACCGCCATTCACTTCGCATTCACCCTTCTTCTACCATCCCGCCTTCATCTCGATGACACAGCGTCTTCCTGCGCACTTACTGTCATTTCACGTCAGCCCCGACAGCGGTGATTCAACGAGGAGAACTACGACATGCGCAACGGGCGTTCCAAGCTCGCCGTCCTGGCGGCCATCCCCCTGCTCGCGGCGGCGTGCAGCAGCGGAGGCGACACCGGCGGCGACGGCTCCGGCGGTGGCGGGGGCGACCTCAGCGCCTCCCTGACCGGTGCCGGGGCCAGCTTCCCCGACCCCCTGTTCCAGGACTGGATCTACACCTACTCCAACGACGTCCAGCCCGGCGTCAGCGTCAACTACCAGAGCGTGGGCTCCGGTGCCGGCGTGGAGCAGTTCCTGGAGCAGACCGTCGACTTCGGCTCCTCCGAGGAGCCGCTGGGCGAGGAGGACCTCGCGGCCGCCTCCGAGGCCCGCGGCTGTGAGGCCGTGCAGTTCCCGGTCGTCTTCGGCGCGGTCGTCATCGCCTTCAACAACCCCGAGCTGGACGGCCTGGTCCTGGAC
The DNA here is from genome assembly GCF_003427465.1 of Nocardiopsis sp. TNDT3. Lineage (NCBI taxonomy): Bacteria > Bacillati > Actinomycetota > Actinomycetes > Streptosporangiales > Nocardiopsidaceae > Nocardiopsis > Nocardiopsis sp. TNDT3. The sequence goes on from NZ_QPFC01000439.1 coordinate 5,843, forward strand.
GCGGCGACCATCGCGGCCATCTACGACGGCCAGATCACCACGTTCGACGACCCGGCCATCGCCGAGCTCAACCCGGACATGGAGCTGCCCGGCGACGAGATCATCCCCGTCCACCGCTCCGACAGCTCCGGCACCACCTACGTGTTCTCGCACTACCTGAGCACCGAGGTCGACTCCTGGGCCGAGAAGTACGGCGAGGGCAAGGAGATCGAGTGGGCCGACGGCCTGGTCGGCGGCCAGCAGAACGACGGCGTCGCCCAGGGCATCACCCAGAACCCCGGCGGCATCGGCTACGTGAACCAGTCCTTCGCGCAGGAGGCGGGCCTGTCCGTCGCCCACATCGTGAACGAGGACGGCAACCCGATCGAGCCGACCCTGGAGTCCACCATCGCGGCCTCCGAGGAGGCCGAGATCCCGGACAACTTCCAGTTCGCGATCGACAACATCGGCGGCGAGGGTTACCCGATCGCCGGTTCCAACTGGATCTTCACCTACACCTGCGGCTACGAGCAGGCCAGCGCCGACGCCATCATCGACTTCTGGACCTGGGCCCTGACCGACGAGGGCGCCCGCGAGCTGGCCGGTGAGCTGGGCTACGCGCCGCTGGGCCAGGAGCTGACCGACCGCGTCGTCGCCGAGCTGGAGAAGACCAACGCCGAGAACGGCGGTGCCGACGCCGGCGCCGAGGAGGAGGCCGGAGCCGAGGAGAGCGCCGAGGAGAGCGCTCCCGAGGCCGAAGCCACCACCGAGTAGGAACGCCCCGCGGGGCCGGGAGAGTCGTCCCGGCCCCGCA
>NZ_QPFC01000041.1:0-11294 GCF_003427465.1 Nocardiopsis sp. TNDT3
GCCGTGGGCCGGTGGCGGCCCTGGTCCTTCGCCGCCGCGACCGGCGCGGACGCCACCGGTGCGGGCGGGCCGTTCCGCACGGTCGAGGGCGCGGTCGGCGGGGTCCCGGTGGCCCTGCGGGTGCAGAACCAGCTCAACCCCGCCGACCCCGACAACCACGCCCACGTCCTCCTGCGCGTGACCGCGGGGGCCGACGGCGGCCACCTGCTGCTCGCCAACGCCCACGGCCCGGTCCTGTGGAGCCCCCGGCCGCACTTCCCCCGCTCCGGCCGGGAGCTGGCCGACTACGGCGACGCCGAGGCCGCGCATCTGGACCTGCCCAGCGTCCAGCCGTGGGGACCCGCCTCGGCGCCCGGGTACCGGGAGATCCTCACGGGGCTCTGGCCGCGGGCCGCCGCGCTGGGGCTGGCGGAGCTGAGCCGGGCGGCCGACACCGCCGAGGACCCCCTGCGCCGCGGGCAGTACCACCTGACCCTGTCCCGGGTCTGGCAGGAGGCCTCCGGCCCCCTGGGCCGACCGGAGCCGCTGCACGAACCCGAACCGGTGCCGCTCTCCCTGGAGGAGCTGCGCGCACGCGTGCCGTCCGAGGCCGAGGAGGAACACCGCCGTGTCCGTACCTGAGGCGACCGCGGCCGGTCTGCGCCGTCTGGGCGCTCCGGCCGCGCCCGGCGCCGTCTCGGTGGTGTGCTTCCCGCACGCCGGCGGGACCGCCGGTTTCTTCCGCCCCTGGGCCAGGCTGGTGCCGGACCGGGCCGTGCTGCACGCCGTGCAGTACCCCGGGCGCCAGGACCGCATCGCCCATCCCCCGGCCCGCGACATGGACGGGCTGGTACGGCCGCTGGCCGAGGCGCTGGCCCCGGCCGCCGGCCCCGACCTGGTGCTCTTCGGGCACAGCATGGGGGCCGCCGTCGCCTACGAGGTCGCGCGTGCGCTGGAGGCGCGCACCGGTCGCGCGCTGGGGTCCCTGGTCGTGTCCGGCCGCCCCTCGCCCCGGACGCAGCGCGACACCGCCGTCTCCGCCGGAGGGGAGGCCGCCGTGCTGGAGGACGTGCGCAGGCTCGGCGGCACCGATCCGGCGCTGTTCGGCGACGAGCAGGTGCGCGACCTGGTCCTGCCCTCCATCCGGGCCGACTACGCGCTCATCGAGGGGTACCGCCCGCGCCCCGGGCCGCCGCTGGCCACGCCGGTCCTGGCCGTCCGGGGCACCGGGGACCCGGAGGTGACCGCGGAGGAGGCGCGGGACTGGGCCGCGGTCACCCACGGGGAGTTCCGCTCGGCGGAGTTCCCCGGCGGGCACTTCTACCTCATCGACCGGCCGGGGGACGTCGTCGGGGCGCTGCTCGCGCAGGTGGGCCTGGCCCCGGCCGACGACCCCTGGCCCTCCACGCCCTGAGAACCGCGACGAGAACGCCGAGAAAAGGAAAGAGAGAACGATGTCCGACAACACCGCCGACGCCCTGCTCAAGGAACTGTTCGACCTGGAGCACCGCGGATGGGAGGCGATCTCCAGCGCGAACGCGGACTTCTACCGGGAAATGGTCACCGATGACACCGTCGTCGTCGAACACGACGGCGTCGGAACCGGACAGGACCTCGTGGCGGAGATCGAGGCCAATGACAGCCCGTTCGTCGGATTCACCCTGGAAAATCCGAAACTGGTGCGCATCACCGACGACAGCGCGGTCCTGACCTACCGGGCCACCGCGGAGGTCACCGGCCGCGACATGGTCTACCGCCTGTACATGACCAGCGTCTACGCCCGCAGGGACGGGGCCTGGCGGCTGCTGTTCCACCAGCAGACGCCCGTCTCGTCCTGATCGGCGCCGCCCGCGGCGGGTCGCCGTCCCGACGGCGATCCGCCTTTCGCGACCCTTTCTTCGCGAGGCTTCGGCTGTGGCATCATGGCAGCCCCCGCCGCGGGGGAAAAGGGCGTGACGGGTTCACCAGGGAACACAAGGAGGCGACCACCGAGTGGGTGTCCAGGGAATACGGGTCGAGGAAATCGGAAAGACGTTCGGAAAGGTGACCGCACTCGACGGGGTCACCTTCGACGTGCCCCCCGGAACGGTGACCGCGCTCCTCGGACCCAACGGCGCCGGAAAGACCACGCTCGTCCACTGCCTCTCCACGCTGCTCGTCCCGGACCGCGGGACGGCGGTCGTCGACGGACACGACGTGCGCACCGACCCCGCCGGGGTGCGCTCCTCCCTCGCCCTCACCGGCCAGTTCGCCGCGGTCGACGAGGTCCTGACCGGCCGGGCCAACCTGATGCTCTTCGCCCGGCTGCTGCGGCTGCCCCGGGCCAGGGCCAGGGCCAGGGTCGGGGAGCTGCTCGACCGGTTCGGCCTGTCCGACGCCGCGGACGCCTCCGTGGGCTCCTACTCGGGCGGGATGCGGCGGCGTCTGGACCTGGCCGCCAGCCTCATCGTGGAACGTCCGGTCCTGGTCCTGGACGAGCCGACCACCGGCCTCGACCCCCGCACGCGCGGCGACCTGTGGAACGCGGTGCGCGAGCGCCGCGACGCGGGCACCACCGTCCTGCTCACCACCCAGTACCTGGAGGAGGCGGACCGGCTCGCCGACCGCGTCGTGGTCGTGGACCGGGGAGGACTCGTCGCCGAGGGCTCCCCGGAGCAGCTCAAGGCGCGGGTCGGCGGATCGGTGTGCGAGGTGCGGGTCCCCCCGGAGGACCGCGGGCGCGCCCGGGAGCTGCTGCGCTCGGAGGCGGCCGGGGTCCAGGAGGAGGACGGCGCGCTGGTCGTCCCGGCGCCGGACGCGGGCACGGTGGCCCGCCTGGCCCGCGCCCTGGACGGGGCGGGGATCGAACCCGAGGTGCTCAGCCTGCGCAGACCCACCCTGGACGAGGTCTTCCTCCACCTGACCGGAAACCCGTCCGAGGGCGCGCAGGCGTCCACCGGCGGCCCGGCCCGGGACGCGGAGGCGCCCGCCGGCGGAACCGGGGAGGGATCGCGGTGAGCGCTCCACCGACCGCGGCCGCGACGGAGCGGGGACTGGGCAACCTCCTGGCCCAGGGGGCGGCCACGGCCGGGCGCAACATCCGCGCCCGGGCCGACGCGGGCGCCCTGGTGACCCTGGGGGTGTTCCCGGCCGTCTTCGTCTTCGGCTTCCTGCTGCTCTTCGGCAGGCTGCTCGGCCAGCAGGGCGTCGACTACGCCCAGTTCCTGCCGCCCGCGATCATCGTGCAGTGGATGTTCTCGGTGGCCAACAGCGCGGCGCCGATGCTCGCCGCCGACCGGCGCGACGGCCTCATCGCCCGTTACCGCTCCATGCCGGTCAACCGGGGCGCCCTGCTGGTCGGACGCTTCCTGGCGGACACCGTCTGGGCCCTGGTCTCCGTGGCGGTCATCCTGCTGTGCGGGTTCGTCGCCGGTTTCCGGTTCGGGGGCGGAGTGCCCGCCGCGCTCGGCTTCGTCGCGCTCGCGGTGCTGTTCGGGCTGGTGCTGACCGCGGGGACCAGCGCCGTCGGGCTGGCCTCACGCGACCCCGAGTCGGTGTCGGCCGTCCTCAACCTCGTCTACCTGCCCCTGCTGATGCTGTCCACGGCGTTCGTACCGGCCGAGGCCTTCCCCGGCTGGCTCGAACCGGTCATCGCCGCCTCGCCGGTCTCGGTGGTCATCGACGCGCTGCGCGCGCTCGCCACCGGCGAGGGCGTGGCCGGGGCCGTGGCGCCGGCCCTGGTGTGGACGGCCGTGCTGGGCGCCGTCTTCTCGTGGGCGGCCGTCCGCTCCTTCCGGAAGGCGGTGTGACCGTGCTCTACGACAGCGCCCTGCTCGCGGGCCGGGGACTGCGCAGGTTCCTGCGCAGCCCGCAACTGCTCGGGGACGCCTTCGGGTTCCCCCTCATCCTGCTCGTCACCCTCCTGGTGATCTTCGGCGAGGTCGTCTCGGGTGCCACGGGCGAGTCCTACATCGCGCGGCTGGCTCCGGCCATCGTGCTGTTCGGCACGGCCTACGCCTGTGTCGGCACCGGGGTCGGGTACCACGCCGACGTGCGCACCGGGTTCCTCGACCGGCTGTACACCATGCCGCTGTCGCGTCCGGCGCTGCTGGCCGGTCGGCTTCTGGGCGACCTGGCACGGCTGCTGACCGTGGCGGTGGTGACGGTGGCCGCGGCGTACCTGTTCGGGTTCCGCTTCACCGCCGGGTTCTGGGCCGCGCTCGCCTTCTTCGGCGTGGTCATGGCCTTCGCCTGGATGTTCCTGTGGCTGGCGCTGGTGGTGGCGCTGCGCGCCCGGAGCGAGCAGGCGGTGTCGGGCGCGCTCACCTCGCCCATCACCCTGCTGCTCCTGCTGTCGTCGGGGCTGGTCCCGCTGGAGGCGTTCCCGCCGGCAGCCCAGCCGGTCATCCGGCTCAACCCGATGTCGAGCACCCACGAGGTCCTGATGGGGCTGTCGGCGGGCGGGCCGGTGGCCGCCCCCCTGGCGGTCAGCGCCCTGTGGTTCGCCGCGGCCACGGCCCTGCTGGTGCCTCTGGCCCTGCGGTCCCTGCGGCGCCGGGCCTGAGCGGCCCGGGCCCCCACGTGAGGAGGAGGATCAGAGCCGGACCAGTTCGCGCAGCTCGAAGAGGACCGACCCCTCGGGGTAACGGCCCAGGTGCCGCCGCAGCGGGACCGTGCGCCAGCCGCAGTCGGCGGCCACCGACTCCAGCAGGTCGGCGTCACCGAGGTCGGTGAACCCCAGCAGGAGGCGGCCCGAGGGGGCCAGCACCCTCTCCGCGTTCTGCATGAAAGCGCGGTGCGAGGCGTATTCGGGATCGAACAGGGAACGGTCGAAACCGTTTTTCACACCACCCTCCGGGGCGGCGCTGAGGAAATTGGAGTTCCAGAAGACGACATCGTGGAGAACGCCCTCGGGAACGGCTTCGAACATGTCGCCGCAGTAGACGTTTACCCTGCTTTCCACGCCGTGTTCGCGTGCGTTCATCCGGGTGTTCTCCGCGGCCTCCGGGCTGATGTCCGTGGCCGTGACGGTGGCGCATCCGCTGAGCGCGGCCAGCACCGAGAGGTAGCCCGTACCGCATCCGACCTCGCAGAACGCCCCGTTGACCGGGAAGGGGACCCAGGCGGAGTACAGCGCGGCGGAGGTGGTCAGGTGGGGCGCGTAGACCCCCGGGAGCGCGTGCCAGCGGCGCCCGAGCAGTTCGAATTCGACGGGTTCCTCAATGGCCGCGTGCCTCTCCCTGAGCAGGTCCACCGTTCTTCCGGGGCCGCGCATGGCGCTCCTCCTTTTCCGTCGGACACTTCCGGCGCGCACCATAATATGCTTTACTGTGGAACAAGTCCATATATAAGCGACATGTAGGAACGGGCCGCCTCGAAAAACCCGTTCGGCGCCCCCCGGAAAGGAAGCCATGACGGACACGGCCATCGCCCAGCGGCGCGCTGCTCTGCGGCGGACCGGTCTGGACGCCGACGCGCTGCCCGACTCGCCCCTGGACCTGTTCTCCGCCTGGCACGACGACTGGCGCGCCACGGACCCCCACGACCCGGCGGCGGCGGTCCTGGCCACCACCGACGACCGGCACCGGCCCTCCGCCCGCTGGATCGACCTCGCCCACGTGGACCACGGTTTCGTCCTCTTCACCGCCTACACCAGCCGCAAGAGCACGGACCTGGCCGTCCACCCCCGCGCGGAACTGTGCTTCGGCTGGCTGGAGCTGGCCAGGCAGGTGCGCGTCGGCGGAGTGGTGGAGCGCCTGTCCCCCCTGGACTCCGACGACCGGTTCGCCTCCCTGCCCCGACCGGTGCAGGTGCTCGCCTGGTCCACCGACCAGCGCAGCCCCCTGGCCGGACGCGGGTCCGTCCACGAGCGCCTGACCGAGGTGGCCGGGCGCTTCGAGGGCCAGGAGGTCCCGCGCCCCGAATTCTGGGGCGGACTGCGCCTGGTCCCCGACAGCGTCGAGTTCTGGCAGGGCCGCAGCGACGAGGTCCACGACCGCGTGCTCTACCGGCGTCCGGGGGCCGGGGCCCCCTGGACCACCGAGTGGATGTCCCCCTGACGACCCGGCGGGGCCGGACGCACCGGCCCCGAGGAAGGAGACGGCCGTGCTCGAGGGATGCGTCCCCTGGCCGGAGGAGTTCGCCCGACGGTACCGGCGGGAGGGGTACTGGCTCGGCCGGTCCCTGGCCGAACTCTTCGACACCTGGTGCTCCGCGCACCCGGAGCGCACCGCGCTGGTCTGCGGCTCCCGGCGCTGGACCTACCGGGAACTGCACGAGCGGGTCGCCCGCACGGCCGGGGGCCTGCGGCAGCGCGGGCTGGGCGGCGGCGACCGGGTCCTGGTGCAGCTGCCCAACACCGCCGAGTTCGTGACCGCCCTGTGCGCGCTGCTGAGGATCGGCGCCATCCCCGTCCTGGCGCTCACCTCCCACCGCCGCGCCGAGCTGCTGGAGCTGTGCCGGGTCTCGGAGGCGGTCGCCCACCTCGTCCCGGACCGGCACCGCGGCCACGACCACCGGGAGGAGGCCGCGCGGGTACGGGCGGACGCCGGGGGCGGCCTGGACGTCATCGCCGACGGGGACCCGGGCGCCTTCACCCGCCTGGCCGACGTGACCGGCCCGCCGGCTCCGGCGGCCGCGACCGACCCGGGGGAGGTCGCCCTCTTCCTGCTCTCGGGCGGCACCACCGGCCGGTCCAAGCTCATCCCGCGGACCCACGACGACTACGCCTACAACGTCCGCATCACCTCCGACAACGCCGGACTCACCCCCGACGACGTCTACCTGTGCGTCCTGCCCGCCTCGCACAACTACGCCCTCGGCTGCCCCGGGGTGCTCGGCGCCCTCTCCCGCGGCGCCACGGTCGTGCTCAGCGACAGCGCGGACGCCGAGGACGCCTTCGCCCTGGTCGAGGAGGAGGGCGTGACCGTCACCGCCCTGGTGCCCTCCCTGGCCGCGCTGTGGACGGAGGCCGCGGACCTCACCCACCGCGACCTCTCCACCCTGCGGCTGGTCCAGGTCGGCGGCAGCAGGGCCTCGGCCGACGACGTCGCCGAGACCGAACTCGCCCTGGGGTGCCGCGTCCAGCAGTCCTTCGGCATGGGCGAGGGCATCCTCAGCCAGTCCGGTCCCGACGACTCCTTCGGCATGCGCACCACCACGCAGGGCCGCCCCCTGTCACCGGCCGACGAGGTGCGCGTGGTGGACGAGGACGACCGCCCCCTGCCCGCGTGCACCACCGGACGCCTCCAGGTCCGCGGCCCCTACACGATCCGGGGCTACTACCGGGCCGAGGAGGCCAACGCCGCCGCCTTCACCCCGGACGGCTTCCTGCGCACCGGAGACCTGGCCCGCCTGACCAGCTACGGCCACCTGGTCGTGGAGGGCAGGACCAAGGACGTCATCAACCGGGCGGGCGACAAGATCGCCGCGGCCGAGGTCGAGGACGCCCTCACGGCCCTTCCGTCCGTCCGCTCCTGCGCGGTCGTGGCCGTGCCCGACCCCCTCCTGGGCGAGGCCTCCTGCGCCTTCCTCGTCTGCTCGGGGCCGCCGCCCTCCTCCGAGGAGGTCTCCCGGCACCTGCGCTCGCTGGGGCTGGCCGCCTTCAAGGTCCCCGACCGGATCGAGAACGTGGCGGAGCTCCCGCTGACCAGGGTCGGCAAGGTGGACAAGGAATGGCTGCGCCGCGGCTTGGAGGAAGCCGCGGACCGGGGGACCCGGTGAGCGCCGGGGTGGCGGACCCGGCCTTCCCCGCCGGAACCGACCCCGGCCTCCTGGACCGTGTGCGCCGCTCCCTCGCGCTGGCCCCCGCCCTGGTCACCGGGGAGGAGGTCCGCGACCTCGGCGAACGCTACGCCCGCGCCGCACGCGGCGACGCGGTCGTCCTCCAGGCCGGGGAGTGCGCCGAGCGCTTCGCCGAGGCCACGCCGTCGCGCACGGCGGAGCGGTTGGCCCAGCTGCGCGACCTCGCCGCCCTCCTGGGCCGCCGCGGCGGCACCGAGGTCGTCACCGTCGGACGCATCGCGGGCCAGTACGCCAAACCCCGCTCCTCCCCCTGGGAGGAGACGGCGGACGGCACCGTGCTGCCCAGCTACCGGGGCGACGCCGTCAACGACGACGCCCCCGACCCGCGGGCCCGCGCCGCCGACCCGCTCCGGATGCTGCGCGCCCTCCACCACTCCCGGCAGGTGCTGGAGGCGGTGCGCGCGGCCGGGGAGCCACGGGTGTTCACCTCGCACGAGGCCCTGCTCCTGGACTACGAGGAACCCCTGGTCCGCGGACGCCACTCCTGCTCCGCGCACACCCTCTGGATCGGCGACCGCACCCGCGACCCGGCCGGTCCGCACGTGGCCTTCGCCGCACGCCTGGCCAACCCCGTCGGGGTCAAGCTCGGCCCCGGCGCCACCCCCGAGGACGCGGTCCGGCTCAGCCGCGCGCTCAACCCCGAGGGCGTCCCCGGCCACCTGTCCTTCATCGTGCGCCTGGGCGCGTCGCGGGTGCGTCGGCACCTGCCGGACCTGGTGTCCGAGACGCTGCGGCGGGGCGCGCCCGTCCTGTGGCTGTGCGACCCGCTGCACGCCAACACCCAGCGCTGGGCGGACGGCCGCAAGCTGCGCCTGGTCGAGAGCGTCCTGTCGGAGATCGAGGACTTCGTCCGCGTGCTGCGCTCGCACCGGGTCCCCCCGGCGGGGCTGCACCTGGAGATCACCCCCGACGACGTGCTGGAGTGCGCGGAGCTGTCCGACCTGCGCGCGCGGGGGCCCCGGCGGTACCGCTCGGCGTGCGACCCCCGGCTCAACCCCCGCCAGGCCCTGCGGGCGGTAGCCGGGTTCGGGGACCTGCTACGAGGCTAGGGCGGCGGGCGTTCGTGACCGGGAGACCGACGAATCCGGACCGGCTCGGGCGGTCGGGCGTCATTTCACCGGCTTCTCCGCCGGCACGGTGGCCCCGTCCGCCAGGCGCGCTCGGGCCCGGTGGTGCCGCTTCTCCACGGGCCGGATCCCGGTGGCCCCCGGCAGCCCCATGGGAGGGGTCCCGACGTACATGCTCTCGGCCCGCTCGACGACGAAGGTCTCGTGCCAGATCCCGATCGCGTCGGGGTTCTTCCTCACCATGGCGTTGAACTCCGTCCACGCCGGCCGGTGGCTCAACGACCGGTCGGAGGCGTAGTCGTAGAGCTTGTCGACCGAGGACCAGTACTGCACGATGTACGGCCCGCGGTGGTTGAACAGCATGTCGTAGCCGAGCATGCCGGAGTCCGGGTCCTCGGAGAGCTCGCGCAGCATCCGCCGCATGGCGGACTCGACGGTGAACCAGAGGTCCGGCCGCCACCAGTGGTTGAACGTCGCACCGATGTGGAACACCACCAGCTCCCCCGCGTACTGGTGCGTGACCCGTCCCGGGACAACCTTGGCCATTGCCGCTCCCTCTACTAGATAGTGACACTATCGAATAGTAGATAGCGCTACTCTCCAAAGCAAGGGGGTGCCACGATGCTCATGGCGGAACTGTCGGCGAAGTCCGGTGTGCCCGTGACGACGATCAAGTACTACCTGCGAGAGGGCCTGCTGCCGGAGGGAGTGCGAACGTCGGCGACCCGGGCGACCTACGGGGACATCCACCTCCACCGCCTCAGGGTCGTTCGCGCGCTGATCGACGCCGGAGTGAGCGTGGCCGGAGCACGGAAGGTCATCGCCACCCTGGACGACCCGCCGGAGAACGTGTCCGATCTGATCGGTGCCGCACACGCCGCGGTCCTACCCCGGAGCGAGGGCGGGATCGACCTCGCCGACGCCGAGCGGCTGGCCGAACGGCTCGGATGGCAGCCGGGGATGTGTGAGCGTGAGTGCCTGGAGGACGTCGCGAGGTCCCTCGACGCCCTGCGCCGGGCCGGGTTCGAGATCTCCCCGAACGTCATGACCGCGTACCTCAGGGCCGTGGAGACCATCGCGGCAGCCGAGGTCTCCGACATTCCGGTCGACGATCCCGAAGAGGCGGTTCGGTACGTGGTGCTGGGCACGGCGCTGGCCGAACCCCTCCTTCTCGCCCTCCGCCGCATGGCCGAACAGATCACCGCGGTCCGGCGTTTCCCCCCGAAAGACCAGCACGGCAACGGCTGACGCGGGCAGGAAACCGGACGGATCAGCGAACGGCCGCTCCACACACCGTTTTCCCACAGCGGTGTGGAATTCCGCCGACCAACGGAGTCCGCGGGTCGCCCGCGGGTCGCCGGGAACGGTTCCCGACGACCCGGGTTCAGGGTGCCGTCCGACGTCGGAGCACCGTTCAGAACTTCTTCCAGACCGTCACGTGCGCGTTGAAGTAGTCGTACTCCCGGGGGTTCTGGCGCAGCACGGCGGGCTCGTCCCCCTCGTGCACCAGGGAGAATCCGGCCTTCAGCCTCTCCTTGAGGTGGTCCTCGCTGGACATCGAGCCGTCGGGGGACCCGAACCACTTCTCCGGCTTGCTGAACTCCGGATACCAGGACCAGGGGCAGGCGACCGCGAGCAGGCCGCCGCTGTTCAACGGGCCGCCCTCGGTGAGGAACTGGTCCAGGCAGCCGGCGGGGTCCGGCACCCGGTCCAGGACGTTGGACAGGACCACCACGTCAAAGGAGCCCAGGCCGTCCAGGTCGCAGGCGTCGCCGACCTGGAAACCCACCTCGCAGCGCTCCGATTCGTCCCGGACCCGGAAGGTGACCTCCTGGCTGAACGGGCCCTGTTGGATGACGCCGAAGGTCCCCCCGCCATGCAGGGTCAACGAGGAGGCCACATCGATCGAGCGTGCGCTCACGTCGAGTCCGAGCACCTGTTCCTCGACCCAGCCGCTCAACGCGTGGGAGACCCCTCCCACGCTGCATCCGACGTCCAGGGCTCGAAGGACCCTCGTCTCCGTCCGCGAAGCGGCGAGCTGGAGCACCCGCGACAGGCGCTGCGGATACCCGTGCGCCATGGCCAGGGGATGGTCGCGCTCCCCGAAGACGTCCTCCAGGGACCCGTAGTGCATCAGCAGGTACTTCGAGATGTCCCGAGAAGCCTCGTAGACGTCTTCGAGTGAATCGTCAAGAAGTAGCTCGTCACCCTTGACCAGGGTCGGCAGAGTTTTCAAATCCCACTCCCCATTGTCCATGGAAAATACAGTGAAATGCACAGCCGTTCGCACATGAGCAGGAGAGAAACGGCATTCCGAGAACGCTTCTCCCGGAGGAGGATCGCCCTTTCCCTATCGGCGCTTCTTCAGCAGGCTGGGCTGCTCGGGCCCGGATTCGTCCAGCAGGGGAAGCAACCCCGCCACCGTGGGAGCCTCGAAGAGTGCACGCACTCCGGCGCGCACGCCCA
>NZ_QPFC01000004.1:0-7595 GCF_003427465.1 Nocardiopsis sp. TNDT3
GACGCGCTCCGCGCCGGGCACGGGCCCGGCGACGGACGGGGGTACGTCGACGGGAACGGGATCCGCAGGTTCCGCACCGAGGAGGAACTCGACGCCTACGACCTGTGGCTCCACGACCCGGCCAACAACCCGCACGCCTTCGACGCCCTGGACTCCGAGCACCGGGACCGGGTCATCGGCTACACGATCGAGGGCTGGCTCAACACCGTGGCCCGGGAGTCCATGAACGCGGACCAGGTGGCGATCGTGCTGGACCTGATGCGCCAGGACACCGTCGCGGCGTTCGAGACCAACCCCATGGGCTCGCGCGGCTGGGAGCTGTACGAGATGAACGGCCTCGCGTGGCCGACCCTGGACCGGCTGCGGGAACTCCTGGCGCAGGGGCGCGTTCCGGAGAGGGCCGAGGGCTTCGTCCGGTACATCCTGGACGCGCAGGACCCGCAGGAGGAACTCGACCACTGGTACGTGCACGCCGGTGAGGCCGGGGAGATCGCCAGGTCGAGCGGCGACGTGTTCCCGACCCCCGAACGCGCGCTCGAACACCTGCGGACCCTGACGGAGGCCATCGACAGGCCCCTGCCCGAGGGGATCGAGGTGATCCGCGGCCTGGAGGAACTGGACCACCTCGAAGGCTTCGACGGCAAGGACCCCTACTCCCTCGTGGGGACCGTCCACACCGAGCGCGGGTTCATGTCCACGTCGCTGGGGAACGAGCTCGCCGGGGTCACGGCCAGGTACGCCCACGCGGTGCACCTGGTCCTCCCCCGCGGTTCCCGGGGCCTCTGGATCGGTTCGAAGAGCAGGTACCCCGGAGAGCGCGAACTGATCCTCCCCGCGGGTACGACCTACCGGATCACCCGGGCGGGCTGGGGAGGCTCCCGCGGGCTGGAGGGCCTGTACATCGAGGCCGAGGTGATCGTGCCGCCGCGGCCGGATGCCGACCCGGCCCCGCCGCGGGTCGAGGAGTCCGCCGACCTGCACGTGTTCACCGTGGAGACCGACACGGACGCCACCGTCACCGATGCCGACGAACCCGGCCTCGGCGCGGACGAGGAGGCCGGGCTGGCGGCGCTCCTGGGACTGGAGGACTCCGGGCACGAGAGCGCCGACGACGCCTACGACGACCGGCCGCTCCTGGACCGCTACGACTCCGACGACGACGCCTACGACGACCGCCCCCTCCTCGACCGCTACGACTCCGACGACGACACGCCGACGGCCTCGGCCGCGCGCACCGACCGGACCCCGCTCGACCGCACGGACGACGGCGACACCGCGGTCGCGGCCCCCGAGACGAGCGGCGGGGAGGCCCGCGTCTTCCGCACCCGGGAGGAGCTGGACGCCTACGCGGAGCGGATGGACGACCTGGACGGCGCCCCGCACACCTACGGCGCCCTCCCGCCGGAGCTGCGCGCCCTCATCGGCGCGCACACCGCGAACCCCTGGCTCAGCGAACTCGCCCGGCTCGCGGCCTCCGACCCGGCGTTGGTCCAGGACCGGCTCGACCGGTGGAGCAGGACCAGCCTGGAGAAGGCCGCCGACCCGGACCGTCCCAACGGGTGGGTGCTCTACGAGGCGAACGGCCTGTCGTGGCCCCCGCTCGAACGGGTGCGGGAACTGTACGCCGAGGGAGGCCGCTCCCCGGCGTTCGCGGCGATCGCGGCGGACGTCTTCGGGTCGTCCGAGCCGCGGGCGCGGCTGGACCACTGGTACGAGAACGCGGACGAGGCGGGGGAGATCGCCCGGGCCAACGGCGGCGTCTACCCCACCGGGGACAGGGCCCTGGAGATCATCCGGGACATGGACGCGGCCGTGGACCGGCCCCTGCCCGGCCCGATCGCGGTGTCCTTCGCGTTGGATGTCGACCGGGACCTCGCCGAACTCGACGGATACGACTGGGACGACCTGACCGCCGTGGTGGGCAGGGACCAGCGCGAGCGGGGATACGCCACCGTCTCCCTGGGCGACTCGCCCTTCACCGCCGCGCCGCGCGACACCGTGGCGGTCGTCCGCATGGTCCTCCCCGAAGACGCCCGGGGCCTGTGGGTCGGCGACCGGGGCGCGACGGGCGACCGGTACGCGCTGGTCCTGCCCCGGGACTTCGGCTACCGCGTCACCGACGTCCGGATCACCGACGACGGGATGGAGATCGACGCCGAGCCGGTCCCCCCGGACATGTCGGCGCGGGAGCCGTCGGCGGAGGACCGGGACGACGACTCGGACGCCTCCACGGTCGTCGACGAGGGGACGCGCCTTCCGGCGGGCGACGGCCGCGGACACGTCGGCGACGACGGATACCGGCGCTTCCGCTCCCTGGACGAACTGAACGCCTACGACCGGTGGCTCCACGACCCGGCCAACAACCCCCATGCCTTCGACACCCTGCCCGCCGACCGGCAAGGGATGGTCGACGCCTACACCAGGTCCGCCTGGATCACCCGGCTGGCCCGGATCCGGCCCCTGTCCCCGGCCGGTGTGGCGAGCCAGCTGGAACTGGTGCGGGCCGGGGCCCGGCACGAGGCCGGGCGGGCGGCGACCGTGGCGACCGCCCACGGCTGGGACCTGTACGAGGCCAACGGGCTCACCTGGCCCACCCTCGACCGGCTGCGCGAGATCCGGGCGAACCCGGACGGCCTCCCCCCGCGCACCGCCGGACTCGTCGACTACGTCCTCACCGCACGCGACCCCGCCGCGGAGCTGCGCCACTGGTTCCACAACGCCGGGTACGCCGGGGTCATCGCCCGCCACAACGGCGGGACCTATCCCGACGTGGACCGCGTCCTGGAACTCTTCCGCCTCCTCGACGACGCCGTCGACCGCCCCCTGCCCGAAGGCCTGGTCGTCTCCCGTGGCATGCACTCCATCGACCACCTGCTGCACGCGGTGGGCGGGTACGCCGCCAACGACCTCGAAGGCACGGTCCACACCGAGCCCGGGTACATGTCCACCACCCTGGGCGACCAGCCCTTCAAGACCGACTCCGCCCCCTTCCGCTACCTCCTGCGGCTCAACGTCCCCCAGGGAGCGCACGGCCTCTGGATCGGCTCCCGCAGCCACGATCCCGGGCAGCGCGAACTCACCCTCGCCCGCGGTTCCACCTACCGGATCACCGGTGTCCGGGACGCGTTCGACCCGAACACGGGCGGGGTCGTGACCGTGCTCTCCGCGGAGGTGGTCCTGGGTCCGGAGCCCTTCGCGGACCCGCTCTCGGACGGACGGGTGGACGCGTCCGGTGTCCGGCGGTTCCGAACGCCCGCCGAGGCCGACTGGTACGCGCACCGGGCCGCGCGCGCGGAGCGCGGTATGCCGGTACTGGACACCCTCCCCGCGGAGGCGCGCCGCGTCGTCGCCGCGTTCTCGGACACCCCGTGGCTCGCGGACCTGGCGCTGGTGCCCCCGGACGACATGCGGACGCAACTCGACCGGTTGCGCTCGATGAGCCGTATCGAGCGGCCCTCTGTCGTGGACCCCCACGGCCGCAGCGGCTGGGAGGTCTACGAGGCCAACGGCCTCGCCTGGCCCACCCCGGAGCGGCTGCGGGAGATCGTGGACGCCGCGGAGGAGGGGGTTCCCAGGACGCACTTCCTGCGGACGGTCCTCACGCTGGGGCGACCCGAGGACCGGCTGGCCGAGCTGTACCGCAGGAGCGGTGCGGCCGGGGCGCTGGCCGCGGCCAACGGGGGGACCTACCCCTCCGCCGAGGGTGTGCGGGAACTGCTCGGGACCTACGACGAAGCGGTGGGGCGCCCGCTCCCCGGGGCGATCGAGACGACGTGGGTCCTGCCCCACACCCGCGGCCTCCGGTTCCCGGAGGGGTACGACGAGGGGGATCCCTCCGGCCTCGTGGGCACGGTCCAGAGCAGTCCGGGTTACACCACGGTCTCCGTGAACCCGGAACCGGTGGGCCCGGGACACCCCGCGGCGACCGTCCGGCTGACCCTTCCCGAGGGCGCGCACGGGCTCTGGCTGGGGACGCAGGGCCCGCGGCCGTCGAACCACGAGATCGTCCTGCCCCGAGGCATGTCCTATCGCGTCACCGGCGCGGAGAGGACCGCCCACGGCCTGCTGCTGTCCGCCGAGGCCATCCTTCCGGAACAGGCCGGCGCCGCGTCCGGGGCCCGGCCGCCGACCGTGGAGGACGCCCCTCCCGCGACCGGCGGGACCGGGCAGGACACGGCCGCTCCCGGCGGGGAGGAGGAACACACGGCCCACACCGACGCCTCCGCGGACACCTCCGTCGCCGGGACCGGGCTCCCGGTCGGCACCGTTCCCGCCGACGACGGCAGGGGGTACGTCGACGACCGGGGCGTGCGGCGGTTCCGCTCCGTGGAGGAGACCGACGCCTACGGCCGCTGGCTCCACGATCCGGCGAACAACCCGCACGCCTTCGACACCCTCCACGAACGGCAGCGCGAGGACGTGCGCGGGTACACGGCCGACGGATGGCTCAACGCGGTCGTCCGCGACGACCTCCCGGCCGAACGGGTCCAGGACGCCCTGGACAGGGTGCGCGAGTCGACCCGCCTCCAGGTCCGCACGGATCCGATGGCGGCCCGCGGCTGGAGCCTGTACGAGCTGAACGGCCTGTCCTGGCCCACCGTCGAACGCCTTCGCGAACTCCTGGCGCGGGACCTGGTCCCCGGACACACCGCGGGCTTCGTCGGATACATCCTCGACGCGCCGGACCCGGAGGCGGAACTGGCGGGCTGGTACGCGAACGCGGGCGGGGCCGGTACCGTGGCGCGGTCCAACGGGGGCGTGTTCCCCACCGCGGCCGATGTGGCCGCGTCCCTGGGCCGCCTCGACCGAGCCGTCGACCGCCCCCTGCCCGAGACTGTCGAGATGGTCCGCGGCCTGTCCGACGTCGCGTTCCTCGACGGGTTCCGGGACATGGACCCCTACTCCCTGGTGGGCACCGTCCAGACCGAGCCCGGTTTCATGTCCGTGTCGCTGGGCAACCGGCTGGCCGGGCACCACAAGGCCGAATCCCGGCACGTCGTCCACCTGACCGTGCCCGCGGGCAGCCGCGGCCTGTGGATCGGCGAGAGGAGCGACTACCCGGAGGAGCGCGAGGTCGTCCTCGCCCGGGGCACCACCTACCGGATCACCCGCGCGGGCTGGGGCGGATCGTTCGGACTGCCGGGGTTCCACATCGAGGCCGAGGTGGTGGTCCCGCAGCGGCCGGAGACCGCTCCGGCCCCGGAACAGCAGGCGGGGGACACCTCGGACCTCCAGGTGTTCAGCGTGCAGACCAGCACGTACACCACCGTGACCGACCCCGAAGCGGCAGGGCTCGGCGACAGCACCGAAACCTTCCTGACCGCGCTCCTGGGGCTGGACGCCGCCGCCGGAACCGATGCCGCGGCCTCCGGGGGAGGTCCCGCCGGGCCGGACCTGCCCGACGACCGACCCGGACACGTCGGCCCCGACGGCGTGCGCCGGTTCGCCACCGACGGCGACGGCGCGGGGTACGGGAAGCTCGTCCTCGGCGGCCGGTTCCCGTCCCTGACCGCGGAGCAGCAGAACTCCGCCCGGGCCTACACGAAGAACGCGCAGTTCTACAACGACTTCTCCCGGCACGCCAGCCCCGAGTCCGAGGTCCTTCGGCTCAGCGAGCACCGGTTCTTCGGCGCGTGGGTCGAGAAGTGGTTCGGCGGGCACACTCCGTCCAAGGAGAACGCGGAGGAGACCTGGGACCTCCTGCGCGAGGGGATGGACATGCTGGACCGGGCCGTGGAGCCGGTTCCGGAGGCGGTCGAGGTACGGCGCTCGGTGTTCGACGTGGGCTTCATGGCCCCGCCGGGGCGGCCCTTCCACGACGCCACGGACCTGATCGGCACGGAGTTCGTCGAACGGGGCTTCCTCTCGGGGTCGCTGGGGGCCGAGACCGTGAACCGGACCGCCGCCTACCAGTTCCACCTGGCCGTGCCCGCGGGGCACCCGGCCCTGTGGATCGGCGACGACAGCGTGCACCGCTCCGAGCGGGAACTCCTCCTGCCGCGCGGAACGCGCTTCAGGATCGACGACGCGCTCCAGGACCCCGACACCGGGCAGTGGACCCTGCGGGTCACCGTGCTGCCGTTCACACCGCGACCGTGACGAAGGAGGGGAGATGGCCGACGAGGAGCGGGCCGCGCGGGACGGGTTCCGCCCGGACTTCGCGGGCGCCGAGCCCAGGTTCGCCGCCGACACCGACGGGCCGGTGCTGCACGTCCCGGTGCTGCGGGGGGACGGGAGCGTGCTGGGCCGCCTCTGGGCTTCGCGGGACGGGGCCGCCGCGGGGTTCCTGCCCGCGCCCGGTCCGGCGGGGCTGAACGCCAAGGGCGCCTGGGTGCGCCGCCTGATCCTGGCCCGGGCCCAGGGTCTGGACGCCCTCGGCGCGCTGGCACGCTGGACCGGGGCCCCTCAGGACGACCGGGCCGGGGCGGTCCCACCGGGGAGCGTGCCCGAGCACGCCGACCGCCTGCTCGGAATCCCTCCCCCTGATCCGGGCGGGGCCCGCGACACCGAGGTGACTGATGGAGACGAGAGGAAGTGAGGACGGCCATGGACGGTGGGAGCTCACCCGAGGACGGGTACCGCACGGACCGGGGTGGGACGGACTCCGAACCGTCCCGCGGGGCCGACGGCGCCGGGGGCTCTTCCCTTGCGCCGGGTGCGGGGCAGGAGGTGTTCGACCGGTGGAGCGACGAGGCGCTGGCCCCGGTGCTGGTCGGCCGCTCCTACGCGCCGACCACGGCAGGTCCCGTGCTGTACCTGCCCGTGCACCGGGACGGCGTCCTCATCGGCTACCTGTGGGCCTCGGACACCGAGGAGGCCAGCGACTTCCAGCCCCTCCTGCCGCCCGACGCGGCGGGCAACGCCGCCCGCGGCTGGTGGACGATGGAGCACGTGCGCCTGCGCGGTGAGGGGCTGACCGCGCTGGAGGCGCTCCGGTCCTGCGCCGGGAGGGTCGACGACCCCCAGGGGGGACGGGTGGACGCCGACGCCCCCGAGTCCCGTGCCGCGAGCCTGGAGGAACTGCGCGCCCTCGCCCGGGGTTGAGGCACCGGCCCCGGGCCTGCTAACGAGTTGGTGCGTGACAGCAGGTGAAGGTCTCGCTGGAGGACGGTGGCATGCTCTGGTCGTGAGTCCCAGCCAGGGACCGGCCACAGCACGAGCAGGCCCAAGCCCACGCGGACAGGGTGCCGCTGTGGTGGCGCACGCACGGCGGACGGCCTCCTCGACCACGGTGCGCGATCAAGGGGGGAGAGTCTCCTCAGGTCTGCTCGTCTCGGTGGCGAAGGGTCCGCGCCAAGGCGCAAGGCCCTGCGCGGCACCCACCCGGACGGGTGACATCCGGGAAAATCCTCTTACACAGGACTTTCAGGGCATAGGCGGCAGGTTTCGGCGTTTCCCGGATGTGGCGGTCCAGGTGTCCCTAGGCTCGCTCGGAACCGTTCCGAGGAGTCCCGATGCCCGCCCTGCCCGAGTCCGGCACACCCCGCCACCCGTACCGCAACCTGGTGCTCCTGTCCCTGCTGACCCTGTCCGGCAGCCGACCCGCGCACGGCCTGCTCGAACACGCGCACCGGCTGGTCACCGGAGCCCTGCCG
>NZ_QPFC01000440.1:0-5296 GCF_003427465.1 Nocardiopsis sp. TNDT3
CACCCGCGGGCTCGGAGCCGGACCGGCCGGAGCCGAGGACGTGATCCCCGGGCCGGTTCCCGTGCCCCAGCGGGAGCCAGCGATCGGAACCGGACCGGTGCCGCTGTCGGGGCGCGGGCCGGGAGGCGGAACCGGGCCCGACTCGTCCACGCGTCATGCGGCGGCGGGCAGGCGGGCGGCGGGCGAAAACCCCCTGGAAAGGCCGCACATGACGGGCATAATGGGCGCTATGCCCGTTCTTGCCGAGAGTCGTACAGTTTTCGTGGGCCGCGAGCGCGAACTCCGCCTCCTCCGGGACCACGCCAGACGCTCCCACACCGAGGCGTCCGGAACGGTACTGGTCAGCGGCGACGCGGGCGTGGGCAAGAGCCGCCTGGTCGGCGAGTTCGTCTCGGCCCTGCCCCAGGGAACGGTCTTCGTCGGCGGCTGCCTCCAGCTCGGCGTGGACGGACTGTCCTACGCCCCCTTCACCGCCGTTCTGCGCCAACTCCTGCGCGAGCGCGGACGCGCGGCGTTCGAGGCCGCGGCGCCCGGCGGCACCGGCGAGTTCGCCCGGCTCCTGCCCGAGCTGGGCGAGGTGCCCGTGCTGCGCCCGGAGAACCGGGGCATCCTCTTCGAACAGGTCCTGCGCCTGTTCACCCAGGCCGCCGAGGACGGCGGCGTCACCGTGGTGCTGGAGGACCTGCACTGGGCCGACGGCGCCACCCGCGACCTGCTCGTCTTCCTCGTCCGCAACCTCGACCTGCCTGGCGTGCAGCTCGTGGCCACCTACCGCAGCGACGACCTGCACCGCACCCATCCGCTCCGCCGCCTGCTGCCCGAACTGCGGCGCGCACCCGGGGTCGAGCCGCTGGAGCTGGCGCCGTTCAGCCGCGAGGAGGCCGGTGTCCAGGCCGCCGCGATACGGGGCGCCGACCTCACCGGCCACGAACTGGACCAGCTGTACCGGCGCACCGAGGGCGTCCCGCTGTTCGTGGAGTCGCTGGCCTCCGCGGTCGGCGACCCCTCCGTCGGCGGCCACGACGTGCCCGACCAGTTCCGCGACCTGCTGCTGGAACCGCTGCACCGCTTCGACGACACCGCCCTGTCGGTGTTGCGCGTGGCCTCGGTCGGCGCGGTCTCGGGCAGCATCGAGCATGAGATGCTCTACCACGCGGCCGGGCTGCCCGAACGCGAACTGGAGACCGCGCTGCACACCCTGGTCGACGCCAACACCCTGCGCGCCGACCGAACCGGGTACCGTTTCCGGCACGCCCTGCTGCGCGACGCCGTGCACAGCGACCTGCTGCCCGGCGCCCACGCGCGGCTGCACATGCGCTTCGCCCAGCTCATCGACGAGTACCCCGACTCCGTTCCCTTCGACCGCAGGGCCGCCGAACAGGCCCACCACTACAACGCCGCACAGGAGCTGCCCAGCGCCCTCCAGGCCGCCTGGTGGGCCGCGGTGCGCGCGGGCGACACCCTGGCCTACGGCGAGGAACTGGACATGCTGGAGCGGGTCCTGGCCCTGTGGGACCGCGTCCCCGACGCACGGGAGCGGGTCCAGGGCCGGACCTGGGCCGAGGTGGCCAGCCTCGCGGCGGGGGCCGCCGTGGAGGCGGGCCGCGCCAGGCGCGCCCTCGAACTGGCCGACGAGGCCCTGGCCGCCCTCCCCGAGGACGGGGTCGACGACCACACGCTGACCGTGCGGGCGGGGCTGCTGCGCCGCCGCGGGTTGGCGCGCGCTGCGGACTCCTGCGGCAGCGGGATCACCGACCTGGTCAAGGCCTTGGAGCTGCACCCGCCGCACATGCCGGGGTACGGCCTGCTGCTGTCCATCCTGGCCCGGGAGAGCATGGTGCACCGCGCCGACCGGCGCCACACGCCGGAACAGGAGCGGCTGCGGGAACTGGAGAGGTCCGGCAGGTCGGCGCGCGCGCTGGCGGAGGAGGCCATCGCCCTCGCCGACCCCGCCGAGCAGAGCGGCATGTGCGCGGCCGCCGACGCCCGCATCACCCTGGGCGGCCTGCACATGGACGCGGGCGACCTGGAGGGGGGACGCCCCCTCATCGAGGCCGCCATCCGCTACGCCGCCGAGATCCGCGACCCCGCCCTGGAGGCGCGCGGGGCGGGCAACCTGGGCCACTTCCTACGTGAGCTGGGGCACCACGAGGAGGGCCTGGCCGTCCTGGAGGAGTCCCTGGCCCGGCACGAGGCGATGGGGTGGGCGGCCGTCCACAAGACGTTCAACCACCAGAACCGCGCGGAGATCCACTTCGAGCTGGGGGACCTGGCCAAGGCCCGCGGGATCCTCGAAACGGTCCTGCGCTCCCACCCCTCCAGCAAGCACCGCTTCTACGTCGACGCGGTGCTGGCCCGCACGGCGGCGGCGCAGGGGGACCCGGAGGCGGCGCGCCGGGCCATGAGGGTGTCGGGGCGGGCGGACGCGCTGGCCTCGCACCGGATGAACATCGTGCAGCTGTCCCTGCTGGCGCTGCTGGAGGCGGACCTGGTCGCGGGGGACGTGGACGACGCGCTCGTCCTGGCCGAGCGGACGCTGGAGCGGCTGGTCCTGGAGTCCGCGCACGGGTACACGTGGCCGATGGCGGAGGCGATGGCCGAGGCCGCCCGGAGGGGCGCGGCGCCGGACCGCCCGGAGGGGACGGCGGAGCGGGCGCGCCGGGTGCGGGACCTGGTGGCCGCGCTGGTGGCGCCGATGCCCGCCCACGGGACGGCGCAGCACGCCTACCGGGTGTCCGTCGGGGCGCACCTCTCCGAGGCGGACGGCGCGGGACCGGACGCGCTGCTGGAGCGGTGGCGCGAGTCGGTGGCGGCCTGGGAGGCCACGCCGATGCGGCTGCACCTGGCCCGGGCCCGGCTGCGGGCCGCCGAGGCGGCCGTGGCGGTCGGGCGGCGGGAGCGGGCCGTGACGTGGGTGCGCCAGGCGCACGCCACGGCACGGGAGTGCGGAGCGGCGCCGCTGGCCGGCGCCGCCGCGGACCTGGCGCGCAGGATGGGCTCCGGTCTGGAGGAGGACGCGGCCCCGCCCGCCGTCCCCGCCGGGCTGACGGCGCGCGAGACGGAGGTGGCGCGGCTGCTGGTGGTGGGCAGCACCAACGCCCAGATCGCCGAGCGGCTGTTCATCACGGCCAAGACCGCGAGCGTGCACGTGTCCAACATCCTGGCCAAGCTCGACGTGCCCAACCGGGCCGCGGCCGGGGTGCGGCTGCGGGAGCTGGGCCTGGCCTAGGAGCGGGTTCCGCGCCCGAACCCGGCCCCACGCACACCGGACCCGGAACAGGGAGCGGCGAGGGCGCGGGCACACCGCCTTCACCGGCTCCGCGCCGCGGGTCGTGCTCCGGGACCGGTGCGGGCGCACCGGAGGGGCGGGCGAAACGCGGTTCAGACCGTCCAGCGGTTGGTGATGGGCACGCGGCGGTCCCGGCTGAGGTTGCGCGCGCTGATCTTGGTGCCCGGCGCGGACTGGCGGCGCTTGTACTCGGCGCGGTCCACCATGCGGATGACCCGGCGCACCAGCTCGGGGTCGTATCCGGCGAAGACCAGTTCGGCCTCCCCCTTGTCCGTGCCGACGTAGGCGTCCAGGACGGCGTCGAGCTGTGTGTAGTCGGGCAGGGAGTCGGTGTCCAGCTGGTCGGGGCGCAGTTCGGCGCTGGGCGGCTTGGAGATGGAGTTCTCCGGGATGGGCGGGGTCTGCCCCAGCCGGACGGCCTCCTCGTTGCGCCAGCGGGCCAGCTCCCAGACCAGGGTCTTCCAGCAGTCCTTGATGGGAGCGAACCCGCCCACGGAGTCGCCGTAGAGCGTGGAGTAGCCGGTGGCCGCCTCGCTCTTGTTGCCGGTGGCCAGGACCAGGTGGCCCTCCTCGTTGGACAGCGCCATCAGGAGCGTGCCGCGCACGCGGGCCTGGAGGTTCTCGGCGGCCAGGCCGGTGAGCGGCACGCCCGCCTCCCCAGTGGACCGGGTGAAGGCCTCCACGGCCGGGGCGATGGCGATGGTGCGGGTGGCGAAGCCCTGGCGGCGCGCCAGCTCCTCGGCGTCGCCGACCGAGTGGTCGCTGGAGTGCGCGCTGGGCATGAGCACGCCGTGCACCCGGTCCGCGCCCAGGGCGTCCACCGCGATGGTGGCCACCAGCGCGGAGTCGATGCCGCCCGAGACGCCGACCAGGACCGAGCCGAAGCCGTTCTTGACGGTGTAGTCGCGCAGACCGGTGACCAGGGCGCGGTAGACCTCGCCCGTGTCGGAGAGCGGGTCGGGCCGCGGGGTGACGGTGGCCGCACGCGGCGGGTAAGGAGCGACCGGGTCGGCCGAGACGGTGTGGCGCATGACGCGCAGGCCGTCCACCCGCGCGCCCGGGCCGTCCGGGGCCGGTCCGGCCTCGGGCAGGTCGAGGTCGGCCACCAGGAGGGTCTCGGCGAACTGGGGCGCGCGGGCCACCAGCTCCCCCTCGGAGTCCACGATCAGGGAGTCGCCCTCGAAGACCAGCTCGTCCTGGCCGCCGACCATGTTGACGTAGGCCAGGGCGGCGCCGACCTCGCGGGCGCGGCGCTGGCACAGTTCCAGGCGCACGTCGTCCTTGTGGCGCTCGTAGGGCGAGCCGTTGAGGGAGACCAGGAGGCCGACCCCTGCGGCGCGGGCCGCCGTGACGGGGCCGCCCTCCTGCCACAGGTCCTCGCAGACGGCCAGGGCGACGTCCACGCCGCGGACCCGGACCACGGAGAGGGTGTCGCCGGGGACGAAGTTGCGGAACTCGTCGAACACGCCGTAGTTGGGCAGGTGGTGCTTGGCCGAGGAGAGGACGACGCCGCCGCGGTGCAGGACGGCGACGGAGTTCTGCGGTGCCCCGGCGGGCTGGCCGTAGCGGGCGCCCGGACCCTCGCGGCGGGAGAGGTACCCCACCACGACGGGGAGTTCTCCCAGACCCTCCCGGGCCAGGTCGGCGGCCAGGGCTCGGGTGGCCTTGATCGAGGCCGACACGAAGGAGTTGCGCAGCGCCAGGTCCTCGACCGGGTAGCCGGTGACGACCATCTCCGGGAGGACGACCAGGTGGGCGCCCTCCTCGGCGGCCCTGCGCGCGGAGTCGACGACGAGGGACAGGTTGCCGTCCAGGTCGCCCGTGGTGGGGTTGACCTGGGCCAGTGCGATTCTGAGCTGTGCCACGGGCCCGAGCCTAGCCGCAGGATGTTTCCGGAGCGGTAGGACCGGCGTGCCCGGGCACGGAGCACGGCTGTCCGGGGTACGAAGGCGCACACACCGGAGACGGCTGGCAGGGGCGCGGGGGCGCTCACGCCGGGGTCGGCGG
>NZ_QPFC01000441.1:0-3978 GCF_003427465.1 Nocardiopsis sp. TNDT3
CCCCCGCCCCCCGCGTTCCCCTGTGGAACATCGCGAACATCCTCACGATGAGCCGCCTGGTCATGGTGCCGCTCTTCGTGTGGCTCATGTTCCTGGACGGCTCGTGGTGGCGGTTCGCCGCCTTCTCCGTCTTCGTGCTGGCCGCCATCACCGACCGGGTCGACGGCGAGATCGCCCGCCGCCGCAACCTGGTCACCGACTTCGGCAAGATCGTCGACCCGATCGCCGACAAGGCGCTCACCGGCTCCGCGCTGGTCGTGCTCTCCCTCCAGGGCGACCTGTGGTGGTGGGTGACCATCGCCATCCTGGTCCGCGAATGGGGCGTCACGGCGCTGCGCTTCGCGGTCCTGCGCTACGTGGTCATGCCGGCCAGCCAGGGCGGCAAACTCAAGACGGTCCTCCAGATCGTCGCGATCAGCGTCTACCTCTTCCCGCTCCAGGTGCTGCCCTTCAGCGAGGTCTTCGTCTGGTTCGCGCACGTCGTGATGGCCGCCGCGCTGGCGGTCACCCTGTGGACCGGCCTGACCTACGTGTTCGACGCCGTCCGCGCGGTGCGCGCCCGCAAGGGCCCCGCCGCGTGACGGGGGAGCAGGGCCCGCCGGACGCCGGTGACCCGGACCCGCGTGCCGGGGCGCTGGCCGCGGCCGGGGCCGCCCACCGGGCCCTGCTCGCCGCCGGCGCCACCTGCGCCACCGCCGAGTCGCTGACCGGCGGCCTCGTCGGCGCCCACCTCACCGCGATCCCGGGCGCCTCGGGCACCTACCGGGGCGGTGTCGTGGCCTACGCCACCGACGCCAAGGACAGCGTCCTGGGCGTGCCCGCGGACCTCCTGGCCGAGCACGGCGCGGTCCACCCGGAGGTGGCCGGGCACATGGCGCTCGGCGTCCGCCGCCTGCTCGGCTCCGACTACGGAGTCGCGGTCACCGGCGTGGCCGGACCCGATCCCCAGGACGGCCAGCCCGTCGGCACGGTCTTTGTGGCCGTCGCCACGCCCGATGGAGCCACACGGGGCCGCCGTTTCCGTTTCACCGGGGACCGTGCGGGTATCCGATACCGCACGGTCGAGGGGGCGCTGCTGCTCCTGGAAACCGCTGTGCGCGGGAGCATGGAAGGAAACGCCCGAGGCTGAACTTTTCGGGCTGTTCTTCCTTTCCCCACCCTTGGGAACAAAACCACCCCCGGGCGGGGTTCCCCCTCCAGCGAACAGGACGGCAAGAGGTGCCCGAATCGGGCGTGGGACAGGTACGGTGGTGTATATGAAGGTCGCTACCGGTGGGAGGGAGCGCGAATGATGGTCCTGCTTCGTCACCTACTTGGTGACGTGCTCAGGCGGCTCCGGCAGCGCCAGGGCCGCACCCTCCGTGAGGTGTCGGCCGATGCACGTGTATCCCTCGGTTACCTGTCGGAGGTCGAGCGCGGGCAGAAGGAAGCCTCTTCCGAACTGCTCTCCTCGATCTGCGGGGCGCTGGGCGTCCCGCTCTCGCAGGTACTGAGAGAGGTCTCCGACCAGCTCGCCCTCGCCGAGCTCCAGGAGGCCGCGCTGCTGGGTGACGCGGTCACGACCGACCCCGTCTCCGCCCAGGACCTCGGCATCGACCCGGTACCGGATCGCGTTCCCCAAGTCGCCGACATGGTGGGGGTCTGACCCCTCCTCGGAACTGTCCGTCCATCGTCACCGTGACCACGACGAAGGAGCCGACCAGACGGTCGGCTCCTTCGGTGTTCACGGGACCTGCGCTCGGGGCGGCGGTCAGCGGTGGGTGTGGTTCACCCAGGCCTCGGGGTCCTCGGCCAACGAGCGCACCGTCTCGGGCAGCTCGTTGGTCACCAGGTGCTGGAGGTTGACGCCCTCCAGGATCGCGCGCTCGCTGGCGCGCAGGGCGATCCACACCTGCTGGAGGCTGCGGGCCGCGCCGTCGTAGTCCACGTGCTCGGGGCGCTCCCCGCGCACGTTGGCGAGCGGTCCGTCGACCGCGCGGATGATGTCGGCCAGGGAGATCTCCCCCGCCGGACGGGCCAGCCAGTAGCCGCCGACGGGGCCGCGCTGGCTGCGTACCAGACCGGCCCGGCGTAGCTGGGTGAGGATGTTCTCGAGGAATTTTCCGGGGATGGCCTGCGCGCGTGCGAGCTGTTCGGCCGTCACCGGCCCCTCGTCGGCGACGGCGAGTTCCGCCGCCGCGCGTAGCGCGTAGTCGACCCGGGCTGAAAGGCGCATGCTGTGATTATGCCGTGTGTAAGTGGGCGAATGGGGCACCGGCCGTCGACGGGAACGCCGTCGACCGGGATGCTTCAGGCCAAGGGTACTTCTCCTACCGGGTTGCGGGGACATCGGTGACGTCCCCGCTCTCGGGGTGTCCCGCCCCAGTATGTCCGCCGCGGTGACGAGCGTCACCGGAACGCGCCGACCCGGCCGGTCCGCGACCGGCCGGGTCGGGTGGCGCAGCAGGGGCGCTCAGTTCACGCCGGGGGAGGGGGCGCCCACCGGTGCCCCCAGCAGCTCCGCCGCGCTCAGCCCGTTCACGTGCGCGGCGCCGTAGGTGCTCACGTGCGCGCCGCAGTCGGGCCGCCAGATGGGCAGCCCCATCTCCACCACCACGGCGTCGGGGTGGGAGCTGAGCAGGCGGTTGACGAGCGCCTGGGCGGAGGGGTAGCGGTGCGCGTCCCGCACCACCACGACCAGGTCGCGGTCCCGGGCGCTGGCGGCCAGCCGGTCGGCGTGCGCGACGTCGGGGGAGACCCGCTCGGTGCCCGGGAACCAGGGGGACAGGCCCCAGGGGACCTCGCCCACCGCCATGCCGGAGGGGGCGTCCACCTCCACCACGTAGGGGTCCGCCAGCGGCGGCAGGTCGCCGTCCACGCGCACCGCGCGGCGGGCCCCGACCAGGCCCACCCCGTCGGCCGCGGGGGCGTCCGAGCGCCGGGTCTGGGCCGCGCGGATCCAGGTCCGCAGCTCGGCGTTGCGCCCGGCGGCCTCCTCCAGGCGCTCCCCGGGCAGGCGGCCCTCCCGGACCGCGTCCACCAGCGCGGCGCGGATCAGCTCGACCTGGTCGGCGTAGACGAACCGGCCCAGGCACAGCAGGTCCACCCCGGCGGCCACCGCGCGCACGCAGGCCTCGGGGATGCCGATACGGCCGCTGACGCCCTGCATGTCCATGGCGTCGCTGACCACGGTGCCGGTGAAGCCCAGCTCGCCGCGGAGCAGGTCGTTGAGGATGCGCGGGGTGAGCGTGGCGGGGCCGTCGCCGCCCAGGCCGGGCATCTCGATGTGCGCGGTCAGGATCGACCGGACGCCCGCCTCCACGGCCGCGCGGAAGGGCAGCAGCTCGCGGCGGCGCAGGAGGTCGGCGTCGGCCTCCACGCGCGGCAGCACGTGGTGGGAGTCCTGGGAGGTGGCGCCGTGGCCGGGGAAGTGCTTGGCGCACGCGGCCACGCCCGCCTCCTGGAGGCCGAGCACGGCGGCCGCCGCGTGCCGGGCCACCAGTTCGGGGTCGGAGCCGAAGGAGCGGGTGCCGATCACCGGGTTGTCGTCGGCGACGTTGACGTCCACCGAGGGCGCCAGGTCCAGGTTGAAGCCCAGCTCGGCCAGGCGTCCGCCCAGGGAGCGCAGGGTGGCGCGGGTCAGGCCGGGGTCGTCCACGGCGCCCAGGGCCGCGTTGCCGGGGTAGTCGCTGCCCTGAGCCTGGCCGATGCGGGTGACGTCGCCGCCCTCCTCGTCCAGGGAGATCAGCGGGGTGTCGGTGACCCCGGCCAGGGTCGCGTTGAGCGCGGTCACCTGCTCCGGGCCGTCCAGGTTGTTGTGGAACAGACAGACACCGGAGATCCCGTCCGCCAGACCCTCCAGGACCCAGCGCGGGGCTTGGTAGGACTCGAAGGGCACCAGCAGCGTGGCGTTGGCCAGACGCGCCAGGGTCGGGTCGTACGGCATGACGAACTCCGTTCGGTGAGCGAAGGGGTGCCCGTGGTCGGGCAGACGAAGGG
>NZ_QPFC01000442.1:0-11482 GCF_003427465.1 Nocardiopsis sp. TNDT3
GGCGGCCGTCCGGCCGCCGGACCGCTTCTTCCGGGCCCCGCCCGGAAGGGGCGGCCCGCTTTCGCGCGCGCCTTCCAGCAGGCCGCGCCGGACCGAGGGCCGCCACCACCGCGCTCACCGTCAGACCGCGGCGTCAGGGCGCCACCGATTCCGTGTTCGGACGGAACACCTGGTCAGGGATGGCGACCCCGTGTCCGCGGCGGGTCCGTGTTGGAACGGTGTTGTGTGAGGATGCCACGATGGGGCGCATGGGACAGATGAGAGCGGTCGTGCTCACCGCGCACGGCGGACCGGAGGTACTGCACGCACGGAGTGACTGGCCCCGACCCGTACCGGGTACCGGCGAGGTGCTGGTCCGGGTCCTGGCTGCGGCGGTCAACAACACCGACGTCTGGACGCGGGAGGGGGCCTACGGCCTGCCCGGCGACCCCGACGCACGGGCCGGCTGGCGCGGCCCCCTCCGTTTCCCGCGCGTGCAGGGCGGTGACATCTGCGGTGTGATCGCCGAGGTGGGTGCGGGCGTCGACGCCGACCGGGTGGGCCAGCGCGTTCTGGTGGACCCGGCCCTGTACCGCGACCACACGCGCGACGCGCCGCCGGTGGGACTGCTCGGCAGCGAGGCCGACGGCGGCTTCGCCGAGTTCGTGGTCGTGGCCGCCGAGCAGGCCCACGACGTGACCGGCTCGCCGCTGTCCGACGAACAGCTGGCCGCCCTCCCGGTGGCCTACGGCACCGCCATGGGCATGTTGGAACGCGCGGACGTCACCGCCGGTGAGACGGTCGTGGTCACCGGCGCCTCCGGCGGTGTCGGCCTGGCCCTGGTACAGCTCGCCGGGGCGCGGGGAGCGAACGTCATCGCGGTCACCAGCGGAGACAAGGCCGCCGAGGTGCTCGCCGCCGGAGCCTCGCACACCGTCGACCGAGGCGGCGACCTCGCCGAGCAGATCGACCGGTGCGGTCCCGGGGGCGTCGACGCGGTCGCCGACGTGGTCGGCGGTCCGCTGGTCTCCCAGCTCATGCCGCTGGTCCGTGACGACGGGCGGTGGGTCGTGGCCGGGGCGGTCGCCGGACCGGTCGTCGAGTTCGACCTGCGTCGGCTGTACCTGCACAACATCAGCCTCATCGGCTCGTCGATGCACACCCGCGAGCACTTCGCCGCGCTGTTGCGCGCGGCGCGCGGCGGCACGGTCCAGCCCGTGATCGCGGCCCGGTACGCGCTGGACGACCTGGCCACGGCCCAGGAGCAGTTCACGCGCCACCAGCACGTCGGAAAGATCGTCGTCACGATCGACTGAGCCCGAGGGTGTCGAAGCCGGACGTCCTCGCCAGCTCGCCCCCGTAGCGGCTGTCGGCTGCTCCGGCCTCCCGTTCGCCGAAATGCCGGCGCCTCCTGGCCGCGCCGGGCGGGAAAGAAGAAAGGCGGGAATCCCCTCCCGCCTTTCCCGCCGCTCATACAACATCGAACGGAATCCGGCCACGGGGTCTTCGGGTTGCTTTTCTGGCCGGAAGCGGTCACAGAAATACGCGATGTGACCCTTTGCGCACCGTGGGGTCCGTGTTTTTTCATGAACTGGCAAGTAACCCCCGCTACCCCCTGAGGATCCCCATGACCAACACCCACGGGTCAGGTCCGGACAGGCGCAGCATCCTGCGCGCGGCCACCATCGCCTCAGCCACCGCCGCCCTCGGTGCGGTCGGCGCCACAAGCGCCTTCGCCCGACCGGCCGACACGAGCGCCGCCGTCCAGGCGGCCCAGCCCTACCTGTACTGGCGGGGCGCCTGGGGCGCACGCCCGCCGAGCAGCCCCATCCAGGTCCTGGCCGCCGCGCCCCGCTACATCGTGGTCCACCACACCGCGACGCCCAACAGCACCAACTACTCCCTCGACCACGCCCTGAACCTGTCCAGGTCGATCCAGAACCACCACATGGACACCAACGGGTGGAGCGACACCGGCCAGCAGCTCACCATCAGCCGCGGCGGCTACGTCATGGAGGGCCGCGACCGCACCCCGGAGGCCATCGCGGCGGGCAACCACGTCGTGGGCGCCCACGTGGCCAACCACAACAACACCTGCATCGGCATCGAGAACGAGGGCCTGTACACGAGCGCGGGCCCGACCGCGGCCCTGACCGACGCGCTGGTGCAGACCCTGGCGTGGCTGTGCGGCGCCTACGGGCTCAACCCCCACGGCGCCATCCTGGGCCACCGCGACTTCAACGCCACCGCCTGCCCCGGCGACGTGCTGTACTCCAGGCTCCCCGAGCTGCGCGACAGGGCCGCCCAGACGATGCGGGCCCGGGGCATCGCCATCGCCGCCCGCCAGGAGCCGGGCGAGGACGGCCCCACCTACCCGCCCGTGCCCGACGACGAGCCGGACCGCCTGTTCTACCACGGTCCCGCCCGGGGCCCGGACGACTTCTCCCGCTAGACGCACCCGGCCCGCCGAGTTCCATGGAACCGGCCGCCCCTCCTTTCCGGCGGACACCGAGCCCCCGTGTCCGCTCGTCCCCGCAGGATCGGGGAGCCCCCGGCGGCGAGCCCGGACACGCGCGCCCGGCCGCTGCCCGCGGCGCCCGGCGCGCCACCGCCCGGAGCGCCGGGAATCCTGACGAATCCCGGACACCGGGAGTGGGGAACCGGCATCCTTGTGGATGGCGTCGGCCCCCGGTTCCGGGGCTGCGCACCCGCCCCCGGGTGCGAGCCGGCTCCAGGCGGCGATGCGGGCCTTCGATGTCATGAGGTTGCGAGATGAACGTTCAACTGTCGGTGCACGGACCCACCAGTGACGCCGAGTTCAGGTCCCTGTACCGGTGGCTGAGGGGCGAGGCCGGAAACCTGCGCGCCGCGGGCGTCACGATGGAGCACACGGGCGGCTCTCTCGACGAGCCCGACGTCATGGGCGGCGCCTTCGAGGTCGTCCAGTTCGTCTGCGACTTCGGAGCCCAGTACGGCGCGCTCGCCGTGGCCATCGCGTCCTGGCGGCGCGCGCACCCGGCCCGTTCCTCGTTCACCTTCGAGCGCGACGGTGTCAAGATCACCCTCACCGAAGCCGAACTCGACGACCTGCCCACGGTGCTGCGCGCCCTGGAGGAACTCCGGGACGCGGACGAGCCGGAGGACGGGGAGTGACGGAGCAGGCCGCGTCGAAGCCGCCCGACGGGGGGCGGACGGACACCGCGGGCGGTGGGCGGGGCCGGTTGGACCCCGCCCGGTCGGCCTGTGTCCTGATCGGGGTCGACGCCTACCAGAACCTGCCGGATCTGCGCTCGGTGCCGCGGAACCTGAAGGATCTGGAACGGGCGCTGGCGGACACCGACCTCTGGGGCGTTCCCGAGGACCGGCGCTGGGTGGTGCGCAACCCCTCCCTGCCGGGCGAGCTGACCGGGCCGATCTACGACGCCGCGGACAAGGCCGAGGACACCCTGCTCGTCTACTACGCCGGGCACGGCCTCCTGGAGATCCGCGACGACCAGCTCTACCTGACGCTCTCCAGCTCGGTGCGCGACCGCAGCGAGACCTCGCTCGCCTACGGTGTGCTGCGCGACATCCTCAGGGAGTCCAGGAAGAGCGTCAAGCGGCAGATCGTGATCCTCGACTGCTGTTACAGCGGCAGGGCGCTCGACGGAGTGATGACCGGGACGACGGTCCCGGACAAGCAGCAGATCGAGATCGAGGGCTCCTACGTCCTGACCTCCACCACCGGGAGCGGTCAGGCCAAGGCCCCTCCGGAGGCGAGGCACACCGCCTTCACCGGTGAGCTCATCGATATCCTGACCAGCGGCGACCCCGGGAACAAGCAGCAGGAACTGCTCACCCTCAACCAGATCTACCGCCTGCTGAGGACGAGGCTCGCCGACAAGGGCCTCCCGGAACCGCAGCGGATGGACCGGAACGGCGTCGGCGACCTGCTCTTCGTACGCAACCGGCAGGGTCCGCGTCCTCCCGTGCCGGTCCCCGCGGCGCTGCCGCGCCGCACGATGGCCTCCCTGGCCGCCGCGACCCTGGTCCCCGGCCTCCTCCTCGGAGGGCTGGGCGGCTACCAGCTCCGCGAGTGGACGGACCCGCGCTTCGGCACCGCACCGTTTCCCGGCCCCTGCGACACGCACGGCCGGGCGCGGCTCCTCGACGTCTCCGACCAGCTCGACCAGCCGCCCGAGAACGAACACCTGGGGAGCCCGGTCGAGGGCCTGTCCGCCCTCGCCCTCACCGGCAACGGCTCCGAGGCCCTCGTGATCCGCGACAACGAGCCCGCGCAGTTCTTCACCCTCGGGCTCGGCGCCCCCGAGTCCCTGGCCCCCACCGTCACGGGAATGCAGATCCTCTACGGTCCGGACGGTGAGTCCTTCGACGCGTTCGACGGCGAGGGGCTGGTCGTGGAGAACGGCGGTGAGAGCATCCTGGTCGCGGCCGAGCACGAACCGTCCATCCGCCGTTTCGGGACCGCCGACGGCGGGCAGATCGGGGACCCCCTACCGCTGCCGGAGGCCTTCCTCCCGGCCCCGCTCGGCGAGGCGCAGCCCGGACGCAACCTCGAATCCCTGACCGCCACCCCGGACGGCGCCCACCTGTTCGCGGGTATGGAGGGCCCGCTCTTCGGCGACGCGGACGTGCACGGCCGCCACCAGCTGCGTATCCAGCGCTACCGGGGCGAGCCCGGAGGCGCCTACGCACTCGACCGCCAGTACGGGTACCAGACGGAGGTGGGCCTCTACCTCGCGGAGCTGGCGGCGATCGACGAGAACCACCTGCTCGCCCTCGAACGCGGTTACCTCGGCGGGCTCGGCAACGCCATCCGCGTGTACGAGGTGAACCTCGGCGCCGCCCAGGACGTGACCGGCAGGACGCTCAGCAGGAACGCCGGTGACCTCCTGGCCCACAAGGAACTCCTGTTCGACATGGCGGACTGCCCTGAGGGCGACGTCGTCTCCGACGAGACCCAGCAGAACCAGATCCTGGCCAACGTCGAGGGCATGGCCCTCGGTCCCGTGATGAGGGAGGCCCCCTACGAGGGCCGCCGCGTGCTGTACCTGGTCTCCGACGACAACGGGCGCCACACCCAGGCGACCCGGCTCTACTCGCTCGCGGTCGACCTGGGCTGACCCGGGAGAGGCGGGGCGCCGACACCACAGGAGGGGCGTACACGGCCCGAAGGAGCCGGAGGTGTGTCGGTCCCCCATCGGGGGGGCGGACACGGCGGTCCACACGCGCCGGGCGCCGGTTCCGGGGCTCACCCCGCCCGCTGACCGCCATGACCCCGGGGAAACGGGGTGACGGCTGGCGGTCCCGCCAGCGCGCCCCCGGGCGCCGCCGCCCTCGGGCGCGTTCCCCCGCCCGGACGGCCGGGGGAGGGGCTCGCAGGTCGGCCGGCTTCCCGGCCGAGCACCGGTGCCGGATACTGGGCCCATGGCGATCATCTACAAGGCCGATCTCACACCGAGCAAACCCGAGCTGATCGGCGCCTGGCTGGACGCTCAGCCGTGGGCGGGCCGGGGGCCCGGTGAGATCCTCGGCGCGTACCGGTTCGACGACCCGGAGGGCGAGGTCGGGGTGGAGGTGTTCCTGGTCCGGCGCGGGGACCGTCTGCTCCACCTGCCGCTGACCTACCGGGGCGCGCCCCTGCCCGACCACGAGGACCACCTCGTCGGCACCCTGGAGCACTCCGTCCTGGGAACGCGCTGGGTCTACGACGGCACCGAGGACGAGGTGTCCCTCGCCTGCTTCCGGCGGGCGCTGGAGGGCGGGCAGGAGCAGGCGGAGCTGGAGGTCTGGGAGGAGGGCCGCCGCCTGGAGAACAGGTCCCAGCAGGTCGTGGTCTCCAGGGAGCCCGGCACCGGCGCCCCCCGGGGCGGGCGGGTGCTGGTCCAGCGGGTCCTGGACGGTGAGCCCGAGGGGAGCGTGCGGCTTCTCGCCCGGTGGGGCGACGAGCGGGCGGTGGTCGCGGCACTGGTCTGACCTGCGGTCCGTCCTGCCCGAGCGGGGCCCGCCACACGCGGGACCGGGGTCGGCGCCGACGGACGGCCACCCGCCGCGTGCCGACCTGTCGGCGGCGTGTGGTTGGCTCCTCCCATGGGTGTGGAGATCGAGCGGTTCGTGCGGTTGGTGAGCGCGCTGCCGGAGTGCGAGTCCAGGGACTCGGACCAGTACACGACGTTCCGCGTGCGCGGCAGGCCCTTCGGCTACCTGTGGCCGCGCACCGCCACCGTGGGGCTCAAGCAGACCCTTCTGGAGCAGACCGCGCTGGTGGCCGAGCGGCCCGAGGTGTTCGAGGTGCAGTTCACCGCGGGCGGGTTCGGCTGGGTGGTCGTCCACCTCGACGGGATCGACCTGGACGAGCTCAGCGAGCTCACCCTGGAGGCCTGGTACCTGACCGCCCCGGAGGAGCTGACCGCCGCCCCGCCGACCCCGGCGTCCCTGGTCCGGGCCTGACCCGGACCAGGGACAGGGGCCTTCGTCCGGCCCGGACGGCGGCCGCGGTCAGCGGTCCAGGAGTTCCTCGGCGCTGGTGCCGGGAAGGGCGACCGTGACCTGGGTGTCCCACGGGTCGCGGAGCACCACCGACCTGCCGGTGTCGGCGTGGGCCAGCTTGTGCTCCCTCAGGCGCGCGACGAGCGCGTCGAGGTCCTGGCGCGCGGGCACGGTGATCGCCACGTCGCCCAGCCCCAGGCTCGCGGCGCGCGGACCCGCGCCCGCGCTCTGCCAGGTGTTCATCGCGACGTGGTGGTGGTAGCCGCCCGCCGACGCGAACAGCGCGCCCGGGTAGGTGTCGACCGTGGTCTCGAACCCGATGGCGTCGACGTAGAAGGCCCTGGCGGTCCCGATGTCGCCGACCTGCAGGTGGACGTGTCCGACCCTGCCCGCCCGGTGCGGCCCCTCGGCGACGACCGCCTCGTCGAGGTGCGTGCGCAGGTAGTCGTTGGGGTCCAGGTACAGCGTGCCCATCCGCAGCCGCCCCTGGTCGTACCTCCAGGCCGACCGGTCCCGGTCGGTGTAGAGCTCGATGCCGTTGCCCTCGGGGTCGGTGAAGTAGAAGGCCTCGCTGACCAGGTGGTCGGAGGAGCCCACGAACCGGCTGCGCGGCTCCTGCGCCGCGCGGTAGACGGTCGCGGCGAGTGACGCGGGGTCCTCGAACAGGAACGCGGTGTGGAACAGCCCGGCCTGGCGCGGGTCGACGGCGGGCAGCCCCGGGGTGGAGACCAGCCGGACCATGGGGGTCCGGCCGCGGCCGAGCACGCGGTGCACCTCGCGCCCGTGCGCCCTTTCCTCGACCGGCTCCAGGGCGAGCGCGTTCGCGTAGTACGAGGTCATCGACTCCAGGTCGCCCACGCGCAGGGTCACGGCGTCCATGCCCGCGTCGTCGCTCAGGTGGCGCTCGTCCGGGGACGACGCCCGCGGTGCCGTCTCGGTCGCATCGGACATGGTGGTCTCCCAGTCAGTAGGTCCGAGGGGTTTCCCGTGCCTCGGAGGTCGGGGCTGTTTTGCCCCAACAACACCATCCTAGGGAAGTTTCTTCCTTGTCAAATAAATGTCGTGCGGCTCTCTCCGCCGGTCCCCGGGAAGCGGCGCACCGGAAAGGGGATCGCCCGTTCACGGCCACCGCCCCGTGGACGGGCGCCTCGTCCGGTCCGGCGGCCGACTGAGTCCGGCTCAGACCAGGGCGTGGCCGTGGGCGGCCACGAGCGGGGCCAGGTCGGGGACTCCGAAGCGCGTGCGCAGCTCCTTGAAGCGGGTCACCTTGTCCTCGCCGAAGCGGGCGACGGACGCGGCGTAGGAGTCGGCGGAGAAGAACACCGGCGGGTTGCGCTTGCTGTGGAACTTGTCCGCGTACATCACCAGCTCCTCCTCGGCGGACTCGGCCACGTAGTCCCCCTCCGGAACGGGAAGCCCCTGGTCGCGGATGTCCTGCCGGGTCAGCCCCACCCCGGTGTGGTGCGAGCAGAACCGGCACAGCGCCTCGGGCAGCCCCTCCCCGGCGAGGATCTCGTGGCCGAGCACCCCGTGGCTCACGTAGCGCGCGTGGTCGAGCCGCCCGGAGGAGTCGTACAGCCGGTAGACCCCGATGTCGTGCAGCAGGCACCCCGCCCGGACCAGGGCGCGGTCCAGCGCCGGGCCGGAGCGGTCGAGCAGCTGCTCGGCGACCGCGCACACGATCTCGCAGTGGGTGTGGACGAGGTCGAACGCCTCGCGTGTGGGCGCGTGCCTCTCGTGCAGCGCTCGGATCTCTTCGTCACTCGGGATCACCATGTCCCCGACGGTAACCGCAACGGCGGCCGCACCTTCCGCACGGCCTCCTCCCCACCCTGGTGGGGGAGGCCGTACCCCCGGAGGAAGGGCGGTGCGGGCGGCTTCCGTCCAAGTGGCGCGGGGCTTTTGTTTTCGGAGGGTAATCATGTGATCCTCGTGGGTAGCTGTGGCGGCAGTGGCTGTGTCCACGCGGGAGTGCGGAGCCCGCCGGACCCGGAGGCGTCGGGAGGGGCATGCGGTCTCTGAGCGGCCTCGTCCGCGCCGGAGCGCGGTCGGCCGCCCGCGCGGGCTCGGCGGCGCTGGACCGCCTGTCCGCGGACGGGGGTTCGGTGGTGCAGGCCACGGTCGCCGCGACCGCGGCGTGGATCATCGCGGGCGGCCTGGTCAGCGACCACTCTCCCTTCTTCGCGCCGATCGCCGCGGTCATCGCGCTCAACGCCGCGGGCGGGGAGCGGGGGACCAACGCCGTGCGGATGCTGCTCGGCGTGGTCATCGGCATCGTCGTCGGTGAACTGGCCCTGCTCGTCACCGGCGGAGGTTACGGGGCCCTGGCCGCCGCCACCGGCGTGGCGATGGCGATCGCCGTCGCCGTCGGCGCGGCCCGGCTCGTGATAGCCCAGGCGGCGGCCAGTGCGATCCTCACCGTGGCCTTCGCCGGGACCGGCAGACTCACCGACGCCCTCATCGGAGCGGGGGTGGCGCTCCTGCTGAGCCAGCTCCTGTTCCCCGCCCGGGTGGTCTCGCGGCTGCGCCGGGCCGAGGCCGCCGCGCTGGCGGAGATGGTCCGCCTGCTCGGCGCGACCGGCCGCGCGCTGGAGGAGGACGAGGACCCCTCCCTGTGGACGGTGGACCGTCTGGGCGCCCTGAGCAGGCCCATGGCCGACCTCAGCCGCGCACGCGAGAACAGCCACAGCGCGGTGCGCTGGTCCAGGGCGCGGTGGACCGACCCGGAGCCGCTGCGGTACGAGGACGAGCGGGTCGACCGGCTCATCATCCTCGGGGAGAGCTGCCTGTCCCTCGCTCGGACCACCGCCGCCACGGAGAGCGGCGAGCGCCGGCGCCTGGCGCCGGTGGTGTGCGAGATGGCCTCCGTGCTCGACGTGCTGGCCGAGGGTCTCGGAGACCGCGCGGCGCGCCAGCGCGCGGTCGACCGGGTGCTCGGCCTGGTCGGGCCCTTCGACGAGGACGCGGTGGACGACCCCGTGACCGGGGCGGCCCACCTGTACGTGCGGATGGTCGCCACCGACATCATGCTGTTCGCCGGTCTCGAACCCGAGGGGGCCGAACGGGCACTGGCCGGAGAGGACGAACAGACGCGGGTCGCCCACCCGCCGCGCGAGCCGTGGCTGCCGTGGGCGCCCCGGGGACGCGCCCGGAGCGGGGACCGGAGCCGACGCCGTCGGCCGTTCCGGCGCTCCTGAACCGTCGGGGTTCGGCGGCGGCCGTCGCCCGCCTCCGGGCACCCGGCACCGCCGAAGGGGCCCGTTCGCGCCGGGCGCGAACGGGCCTGACCCCGACCCCTAGCCGTCCGAGGGCAGCTCGGAGTGCCCCAGGTGGTGTTCGGGGGCGATCCTGTCCCGGATGAGGCGCTTGAGCTCGGCGGCGTCGGTGAAGGCCGCGTCGGTCCGGCGCGACCACACGCTCTCCCCGTCCAGGCGCACCTCGAACACGCCGTTGGTGCCCGGGACGAGCGCGACCTCGCCGAGTTCGGCCTCGAACGTGGTCAGCAACTCCTGTGCCATCCAGGTGGCCCGCGGGAGCCACCGGCACCGGGTGCAGTACTCGATCTCCAGCCGCGGTTCCTTGACCTCCATGACTCCCAGCATGGCACGGGGACGGGCCCGAGAGGGAGGCCGGAGCGCATTGCCGTGGCCGGTGCGCGAAGGCGTTGCCCGCGCGTGCCGGGCCTTTGGCGCTCCCGTAGGACGGCGGCTCACCGCCCACCATGATCCGGAACCCTTCCGGAAGTAAGGGTGTTCGATCGCGGGCGCGTCACGACTACAGGTCACCGAACAGGACAGATGCCGTGCGGAAGGGGAGCCGTCCGCCAAGTTATCCGGAATATTCCGGAATTTATTGACAACACAACGGAGTCGGACGGACACTGGCCCTGTGACGGGGCTCACGGTCCCCGTCGGGTCGGATCACCCCCGATCCGGTCCTCCGCACGCCTCCTGACCCCCCGATCCCCGAGGAGGAAGCACCCATGAACCATCCCCCCGCACCCCCGCGCAGCCGCGGACAAGGCCGCGCCAGAACGCTCGTCGGCCGGGTCTGCGCCGTCGCGGTCGCGCTGGTCACGACCCTGGCGCTGCTGCCCGGCACCGCCAGCGCGGCCATCACCACCAACCAGACCGGCACCCACAACGGCTACTTCTACTCCTTCTGGACCGACAGCCAGGGGACCGTCTCCATGGAGCTGGGCTCCGGCGGCAACTACACCACCTCATGGCGCAACACCGGCAACTTCGTCGCCGGCAAGGGCTGGCCCACCGGCGGGCGCAGGGCGGTGACCTACTCGGGCAGCTTCAACCCGTCCGGAAACGCCTACCTGACGCTCTACGGGTGGACGAGGAGCCCGCTCGTGGAGTACTACATCGTCGACAACTGGGGCACCTACCGGCCCACCGGAACGCACATGGGCACGGTCACCAGCGACGGCGGCACCTACGACATCTACCGGACGATGCGCTACGACGCCCCCTCCATCGACGGCATCCAGACCTTCCCCCAGTACTGGAGCGTGCGTCAGTCCAGGCGCACGGGCGGAACCATCACCTCCGGAAACCACTTCGACGCGTGGGCCCGGGCCGGAATGAACCTGGGCAACCACGACTACATGATCATGGCCACGGAGGGCTACCAGAGCAGCGGGAGCTCCAACATCACCGTGGGCTCCAGCGGCGGCGGCAACCCCGGCAACCCCGGCAACCCCGGTGGCGGCGGCTGCACCGCGACCCTGTCCGCGGGCCAGCAGTGGAGCGACCGGTACAACCTCAACGTCTCGGTCAGCGGTTCGAACGACTGGACCGTGACGATGAACGTGCCGTCCCCGGCCAGGATCAGCGCCACGTGGAACGTCGGCGCCGACTACCCCAGCTCCCAGGTGCTGACCGCCAGGCCCAACGGCAACGGCAACAACTGGGGCGTGACGATCGACCACAACGGCAACTGGACCTGGCCGACGGTCTCCTGCAGCGCGAACTGACCCCGGACGCGGCCGACATCCACCCGCGGC
>NZ_QPFC01000443.1:0-3042 GCF_003427465.1 Nocardiopsis sp. TNDT3
GGCCGAGGACCCGGACGCGGTCATCGTCACCGGCACCGAGGAACTCGGTTCGGTGGAGCCGATCGCGGTGGCCGGGGTGCGACTGGCCGTGGACTTGGCCGCCG
This sequence comes from Nocardiopsis sp. TNDT3, assembly GCF_003427465.1. Taxonomy (NCBI): domain Bacteria; kingdom Bacillati; phylum Actinomycetota; class Actinomycetes; order Streptosporangiales; family Nocardiopsidaceae; genus Nocardiopsis; species Nocardiopsis sp. TNDT3. The sequence continues at coordinate 105 of NZ_QPFC01000443.1, forward strand.
ACCTGGCCGCCGAGGGCGGCGTGTGGGCCGAGCCCTCCGGGCAGACCGACGTGGACGGGCTGCCCGCCTTCGGGGCGACCATGGGCAGCGACTCGGGGGACACCTACGGCCGCTTCGTGATCGTGGAGCTGGACGACGGCCGGGGCGCGTTCATGCTCGGGGTGAACACCGCGGGCGGGGAGGGCGCCAGCGAGGACATCGACGCGGCCTTCGACTCGGTGGGCACGCGCTGAAGCGGGACGTCAGAGCGGCAGGACGGCGCGCAGCAGGAAGCCCCCCTCCGGAGTGCGGGCCGCGGAGAGGGTGCCGCCGCCCATGGCGACCCGCTCGGACAGACCGGCGAGCCCGTTGCCCGACTCCCTCCCGTCCTGGCCGCCGCCCCGGGCGCGGTCGTTGAACACCTCGACCACGAGCGTCCGGGGGCCCACGGCGCTGTCGCGGGCGAGGGTGAAGCTGATCTGGCACTCGTTGGCGTCGCTGTGCCGCAGGACGTTCGTGCCGCCCTCGCGCACCACCCAGGCGGCGAGCGCGGCGGTCCGCGGCGGCAGGTCCAGCCCCTCCAGCCCGGTGGCGACCGCCCTGGTTCCCCCCGCGTCGAGCACCGCGCGAACGGCCTCCGTCTCGCCCGCCAGGTCGACCTCCCGGTAGCCGCTGACCGCCGACCTCACCTGTTGGAGCGCCTGTCTGGCGAGCACCTGCACCTCCGCCATCTCCGCGCCCGCCCGCTCGGGGTCCCGCTCCACGAGCCGTCCGGCCAGCTGGGCCTTGACCGCGAGCGCGGAGAGGCTGTGCCCGAGCAGGTCGTGCATGTCGCGGGCGAAGCGGAGCCGCTCCTCGCTCACCGCGAGCTGGGCGCGGGCCCGCTGTCCCGCGACGGCCTCGCGGCTGATGTCCCACAGCCAGATCATGGAGAGCGAGGCCCCGGCGAACATCAGCCCGCTGAAGACCATCACCAGCCACACCAGCAGGTAGAGGAGCGGCTGGAACTGCGTCTCGAACCCGTAGAACGGGACCGCGAGCCAGGGCAGCGCCAGCAGGGCGGCGGTGACGTACGCGCTGCGCCTGCGCGGGGCGAGGAAGACCCCGGTCCCCCACCACGCGGCCAGGAAGAACACGGTGTTGATCGGCTCCTGGAGGCACAGGACGACCACGACGATCAGGCCGAGCGAGGTCCAGTAGGCGCGCGGGTCCGGCTTGCGCCGACCGTCCAGCCTGGCCCGGAGCATCACGATCAGCAGCACGGCGATCGGCACGGAGGCGACCACCCCGGTCAGGGAGCGCCATAGGGGCCAGTCCGAGGCCGCGGCCGTGACGACGTCCACCAGGGGCATCCCCACGACGAGCAGCGCGGTGAAGCCCACCGAGACGATGACGATGCGCCGGGCGAAGCGGACCCTGCGGTCGCCCTCCCGGTCGGAGGCCGTGTACTCGGCGGAGGGTGTGCCGTGATCGCTCAACGTGACTCCTCGGTGTGTCGGGTCCCGTCGGGCAGCGGGAGGACGGCTCTGAGCAGGAAACCGCCGTCGTGGGTACGGTTCGCCGACAGTGTGCCACCCTCCCGTACGACACGTTCGGAGAGCCCGGCCAGACCGCTGGCCGAGGCCGCGCCGTCCTCCGGGCCGCCGCGCGCCCGGTCGTTGGACACCTCGACCACCAGTGCCCTCCCCCCGTGCCCGGCTTCCCCGTCCACGGAGAAGGAGATCCGGCAGCGGCGTGCGTCGCTGTGCCGCAGGATGTTGGTGGCCCCCTCGCGCACCACCCAGGCGGCGATTCCGGCCGCGGCCGGGAACTGTTCCGGGGCCGCCGTTCCGGTGACGACGGTCTCGGTGCCGTTGGCGCGCAGGACCGCGCCGATCGACTCCACCTCCGCGGCCAGGTCCACACCCCGGTAGCCGCTGACCGCCGACCTCACCTGCTGGAGCACCCGGCGGGCCAGTTCGTGGACCTCCTCGATCTCGGCCGCGGAGCCCGCCGGATCGCTCCCCAGAAGCAGTTCGGCCCGTCTGGCCCTGACAGCGAGCGTGGTCAGGCCCTGGCCGATCACCCCCTGCATGTCCTGGGCGAACCGGAGCCGCTCCTCGCTCACCGCCAGCCGGGTGCGGGCGTGCTCCCCCTCCAGAGCCTCGTTCGTGGCCTCCCACAGGCGGAACATGGTCAGGGCGACGAACCAGATCACGAGGGTCCAGCCCACTGAGAACAGGCTGGAGAACACCAGCACGAAGAGGGGTATGTCCACCAGTGTGACGGACGGGTGCAGCCAGGGCAGCACCAGCAGGGCGAGGCCGACGAGGAGGGAACGCCTCCGGGGGGCGGAGAAGGCCGCCACCCCCCACCAACACGTGCAGGTGAGGAAGACGTACGGAGTGACCTGCATGAGGAGGCACGCCAGGAGGAGCAGGGCGAGCGAGCCCCAGTAGAGCCGGGGGTCGGCGATCCTCCTCCCGTCCACCCGGCTCCGGATCATGCACAGGCACAGCAGCGCGCACAGCAGGGCGACCGCGGTGGACACCGCGGGAGGCCAGGTCCTGAACCCGTCCTCCGAGCCGACGGAGCGGGCCCCGGACAGGAGCAGTTCCATGAACGGCGCGAAAGGCACCATCAGCGCCAGCGAGCCCAGCGTCCACAGGATGCACCACCGCGCGAACCGGAGCCTGCGCAGGAAACGGGGGTTCGTGCCCGCGTCGGCCCCTGGAACGGGAGAGGGGACCGCCGAGTCCGCCGTCCCGTGCCCGGCGGTGAACGTGTCCTGGGAACCCACCGCTCCTCCTCTCCTCCGCCGTGGCCGACGGCTCCTCCGCGCCGCTGTGGCCGCCGGCTCCTCTCCGGCCGCCGTCGGCCGCACCACAACCACCGTAGAAGCCGCGGACCCCCTCCGAACGGTTGTCCACAGGCCTTTCCGGACCCGCACGGGAGAAGGCCGGGGCAGGCCGTCCGTCCC
>NZ_QPFC01000444.1:0-1372 GCF_003427465.1 Nocardiopsis sp. TNDT3
TGTCTCGGCAGCGGTCGACACGAGGGAGGTCGTGTGTCCTCGACGCTCGGGGGTACGGGAGCGCCGGTACGGCTCGGACTGGTCGGCTGCGCCGACATCGCCTGGAGGCGCGTTCTGCCCGCCGTGGCGGTGACGCCCTCGGTGGAGCTCGTCGCCGTGGCCAGCCGCGACCCCGCCAAGGCGCGCGGGTTCGCCGAGCGCTTCGGCTGCGAGGCCGTCACCGGCTACGCCGACCTGCTCGCGCGTCCGGACCTGGACGCCGTGTACATGCCGCTCCCGGTGGGGCTGCGGCACGAATGGGTGGGCCGGGCCCTGGAGGCCGGGCTCCACGTCCTGTCCGAGAAGCCCCTGACCGTCGGTGGGCGGACCTCGGCCGAGCTGGTCGCCGAGGCCGGTCGGCGCGGTCTGACCGTCATGGAGAACTTCGCCTTCCGGCACCACTCCCAGCACCACGAGCTGAGGCGGCTGCTGCAACACGGCGCGGCGGGGCGCACGCGCGCGCTGATGTGCGAGTTCGGCGTGCCGGCGCGCGCTCCGGGGGACATCAGGCACGACCCGGCGCTGGGCGGCGGCGCGCTGCTCGACGTGGGCGTGTACCCGCTGGGCCTGGCCCAGTTCCTGTTGGGTGACGACCTCCGCGTGCGCGGCGCCTTCCTGGACCACGCGCCGGACACGGGGGTGGACACGCGGGGTTCGGTGCTGCTCTCGGGTCCGGGCGGGGTGGCGGTGCAGCTCGGGTTCGGCTTCGGGATGCACTACCGCAACACCTACACCGTCTGGGGGGAGAAGGGGACCCTGCGGCTGGACCGGGCCTTCACACCGCCCGAGACGCTGCGCCCCACCCTGGAACTGCGCACGGACGAGGGGGCCGAGGACCTGTCCCTGGAGGCCGACCACCAGTTCCGCAACCTGTTGACGGCGTTCGCGGACGGTGTGCGGGGGCGGGCGGCCGTGGACACGGCGCCGGTCCTGGCCCTCGCCGGCCTGGTCGAACGCGTCCGCGAGGCCGCCGCCCACTCCCCGGTCTGAGCGCGTGCGCGCCGGGTGTCAGCCCCCCGCCCGGCGGACGAGCGCGTCGGCGAGGTCGGCCGGAGAGGGCATCGCGCGCATCGCCTCGCGCACGCGCGCGGTGCCCCGGGCCAGGGCGGGGTCCTCCAGAAGCCGGGAGACCGCCGTGCTGACGTCCCCGGCGGTCATGGTCCGGTGGGGGACGGAGACGGCCGCGTCCCGCGCGGCGAGCATGTCGGCGAGCATCGGATCGTCGAACCAGCTGGGGACGATGACCTGCGGCACGCCCGCGTCCAGTCCCGTGAGCACGGTCCCCCACCCCCCGTGGTCGACCATGGCGGCGCAGGTGGGGGCCAGGGCGTGC
>NZ_QPFC01000445.1:0-2108 GCF_003427465.1 Nocardiopsis sp. TNDT3
GTGGCTGAGGGGCCCGCGCGGGCCCCTCAGCTCAGTCCTCCCGCTTGGCGGAGGGCAGCTGCTTGGCGATGACCTCCATGATCGAGGAGTCGGTGAGCGTGGAGGTGTCGCCGACGGCCCGGTTCTCGGCGATGTCGCGCAGCAGGCGCCGCATGATCTTGCCCGAGCGGGTCTTGGGCAGCTCGGGCACCGCCAGGAGGCGGGCGGGCTTGGCGATCGGGCCGAGCGAGGTGCCGACGTGGTTGCGCAGTTCCTGGACCAGGTCCTCGGGGACCTCCTCCTCGCCGCCGCGCAGGATCACGAAGCCGACGATGGCCTGGCCGGTGACCTTGTCGGTGGCGCCGACGACCGCGGCCTCCGCCACGCGCGGGTGGGAGACCAGCGCGGACTCGACCTCGGTGGTGGAGATGTTGTGGCCGGAGACGAGCATGACGTCGTCCACGCGGCCCAGCAGCCACAGGTCGCCGTCGGCGTCCTTCTTGGCGCCGTCACCGGGGAAGTACAGGCCCTCGAAGCGCGACCAGTAGGTGTCCTTGTAGCGCTGGGGGTCGCCCCAGATCCCGCGGAGCATGGACGGCCACGGCTCGCGGATGACGATGAAGCCGCCCTCGCCGTCGGGGACGGACTCGCCCTGCTCGTCCACGACGTCGGCGACGATGCCGGGGATGGCCCGCATGGCCGCGCCGGGCTTGCCGGAGGTCACGCCCGGCAGGGGGCTGACCATGACGGCGCCGGTCTCGGTCTGCCACCAGGTGTCCACGACCGGAGTGCGGTCGCCGCCAATGTTCTTGCGGTACCAGACGTAGGCCTCGGGGTTGATGGGCTCGCCCACCGAGCCGATGACGCGCAGGCTGGACAGGTCGAACTTGGCGGGGATGTCGTCGCCCCACTTCATGAAGGTGCGGATCGCCGTGGGGGCCATGTAGGCGATGGTGACCTTGTACTTCTCGATGATCTCCCAGAAGCGGCCCTTGTGCGGGGTGTCCGGGGTGCCCTCGTACAGGACGGTGGTGGCCGCGTTCGCGAGCGGGCCGTAGACGATGTAGGAGTGGCCGGTGACCCAGCCGATGTCGGCGGCGCACCAGTAGACGTCGGTCTCGGGCTTGAGGTCGAAGACCGCCCAGTGGGTGTAGGCGACCTGGGTGAGGTAGCCGCCGGTGGTGTGCAGGATGCCCTTGGGCTTGGCCGTGGTGCCGCTGGTGTACATGATGTACAGCGGGTCCTCGGCGTCGTGCGCCTCGGGCGTGTGCTCGGTGCTCTGGGACTCCACGACGTCGTGCCACCACACGTCGCGGTCGGTCCACTCGACGTCCTGGCCGGTGCGGCGGACGACGAGGACGTTCTCGACCGCGGGGCGGTCGGCGACGGCGGCGTCCACGGCGGGCTTGAGGGCGCTGGCCTTGCCGCGGCGGTAGCCTCCGTCGGCGGTGACCACGAGCTTGGCCTGGCTGTCGTCGAGGCGCTGGCCCAGGGCGTCCACGGAGAAGCCGCCGAACACGACCATGTGGACGGCGCCGAGACGGGCGCAGGCGAGCATGGCCACGACGGTCTCGGGGATCATCGGCATGTAGATGGCGACGCGGTCGCCCTTGCGCACGCCGAGTCCGGTCATGGCGTTGGCCGCCTGGGAGACCAGGTCCTTGAGCTCGGCGTAGGTGATGGTGCGGGTGTCGCCGGGCTCGCCCTCCCAGTGGTAGGCGACCCGGTCGCCGAGGCCGTTGGCCACGTGCCGGTCCACGCAGTTGACGGAGGCGTTGATCCTCCCGCCGACGAACCACTTGGCGAAGGGCGGGTTCCACTCCAGGGCGGTGTCCCAGGGCTGTTCCCACTGGAGCCTGCGGGCCTGCTCCTCCCAGAAACCGAGACGGTCCTCGTCGGCCCTGGCGTAGGCGTCGGCCTTGACGTTGGCGTCGGCGGCGAGCGCCTCCGGGGGAGGGAAGCTGCGCGTCTCGTGGAGAAGGTTGGACAGTGTCTCCTGGCTCGCGGGAGTGCTGTCGGCCACTGTGATTCTCCTTACGTAGGCTGGTTCACACCCAATTAATCATGTCGTGCGATACCCCGTGAACAGGCGGGGTGGCGTCCAGCGGCGGGGAAGGCCGGGCGCGCGA
>NZ_QPFC01000446.1:0-7885 GCF_003427465.1 Nocardiopsis sp. TNDT3
CCGGAGGACCCCGACTCCGCGGCGGACGCCCGCCCCCCACCCCGGGGGTGCCCCCGCGGGAATAGCCGGGACGGGCGCGCCGTTCCTCTGGTAGTTTCGCCAATAAACTACTTCTCAAGAAGCTTTTTACTAGGGGGACAGATGGCGACCCGCACACTGGTGACCGTCTCGGCGGGGATGAGCACGCCGTCCTCGACCCGCCTGCTCGCCGACCGGCTGACCGCCGCCGCCGAGGCCTCGCTGCGCGAGCGCGGCGACGAGGTCCGCACCCGCACCGTGGAGCTGCGCGAGGTGGCGCACGACATCGTGAACGCGATGACCACCCGGGTGCCCACCGGTGAGCTGCGCGGTGTGCTGGAGGACGTCGCCGGAGCCGACGGGATCATCGCGGTGACCCCGGTGTTCAACGCCTCCTACAGCGGCCTGTTCAAGTCCTTCTTCGACGTGGTCGACCCCGAGGACCTGGACGGCATGCCGGTGCTGATCGGCGCGACCGGCGGCAGCCCGCGCCACTCGCTGGTGCTGGAGCACGCGCTGCGGCCGATGTTCGCCCACACCCGCTCGGTGGTCGCGCCCACCGGCGTGTACGCGGCCTCGGAGGACTGGGGCTCGGGCGAGGGCGGCGGCCGCGAGCTGACCCAGCGCGTCGAGCGCGCCGGACGCCAGCTCGCGGCGCTGGCCGCGGACCGCTCCCCCGCGGCCGCGGACCCCTACGAGGAGCCGGTTCCCTTCGCCGACCTGATGTCGGGTCTGGGCGCCTGACCGGCCGCCCGCCGCCTGTCCGGGGTCACCAGGGGACGGCGCCCTCGTCGTCGAAGAAGCCGCCGCGCGGTCCGTCGTCGGGCAGGGTGGCGAGCCGGATCGCGATCGCCGCGCCCTGCTCGGGCGTGCGTGGCGCGTTGAACCCGGTGAAGTCGGTCGCCACGTAGCCCGGGCAGGCGGCGTTGACGATGACGTTCGTGTCGGCGAACCGGCGGGCGTACTGCGCCGTGACGCTGTTGAGCAGGGTCTTGGACGGCGCGTACGCGGCCAGGACCGGGCCGGTCCGCAGCGTCAGCGAGCCCATGTTGCTCGACATGTTGACGATGCGCGGCGAGCTCGCGCGGCCGAGCAGCGGCAGCATCGCGTTCGTCACCCGCACGACCCCGAACACGTTCGTGTCCAGGACCTCGCGGAGGACGTCGAGGTCGAGGGTGGTCGGGTCCTGGGCGCCGCCGTCGGCGCGGCCGGCGATGCCCGCGTTGTTGACGAGCACGTCGAGCCGCCCCGCCTCGCGCTCGATCGTCTTCGCCGCGGCGGAGACGCTGTCGTCGCTCGTGACGTCGAGGGCGACGCCGAACGCGTCGGCGCCCGCCGCGCGCAGCCGCTCGACGGCCTCCTTCCTCCTGGCGTCGTCGCGGGCCCCCACCGCGACCGTGAAGCCCAACTCCCCCAGGCCCTGGGCGATGGCGAAACCGATTCCCTTGTTCGCGCCGGTGACCAGCGCGGTCTTCGTGTCGTTCACGGAGTCCATGCTCGGCGGAGCGCGCACCCGCGGTCCAATACCGGCTCGGTCGGCCGTGATACCCCCCGGGTATGGGTCCATAGGCTGTCGGTGTGGACGATCTCGAAACCCGCGAACTCCGTTACTTCGTCGCCGTCGCCGAGGAACTGCACTTCGGGCGCGCCGCCGACCGGCTCGGCATCGCGCAGCCTCCGCTCTCGCGCGCGATCCGACGGCTGGAGCGGCGGCTCGGCGTCCCGCTCCTCGACCGGAACCGCCGCGGCGTGGCGCTCACCGACGCCGGCGGGGTGCTGCTCCGGGAGGCCCGATCGGCCCTGGACGCGGTCGCGGCCGCCGCGCGCCGGACCCGGCGGGCCGGAGCCCCGGATCGGCCTCTGGTGCTCGTGACGAAGGCCGGGGCCTCCCACGAACTGCTGCGACGGCTCCTCGACGCGGCGGGGAGCGCACCCGGCGCGGCGCCGGTCGAGGTCCTGCTGTGCGAGGTCGGCGAGCAGGCGGGGCTGCTCCGCGACGGGAGCGCCGACGTGGCGATCATGCACCTCCCCTTCGACGACGTCGCGGGGTTCGACACCGAGGAGCTCTGCGTCGAGGGCCAGGTGGCGATCCTTCCCGCCGCGCACCCGCTCGCCGCACGCGACCGGCTCACGCTGGCGGAGGTCGCCGACGTTCCGGGCCTGCCGATCGCCCGGTGGCCCCGGCTCGACGGGACCTACCCCGACGGGCCCGGACCGGAGGTGCGCACCCAGTCACAGCTCGCCCAGCTCGTGGCGCTGGGCCGGACGCTGCTGGTCATCCCCGCCTCCAGCCGCGCCTGGCAGTGGCCCGAGCACGTCTCGGTGCCCGTGGTCGACGCGCCGCCGGTCACCACGGTGCTCGCGTGGCCCTCGGGCAGCCGCTCCCGGGAGGTCGCCTCGCTCGTGCGCTCCGCGGACGGGCTCCGCGGCACCGGGACGTGCGGCGGCTCCGAGCGGTCCGGTCCGGCCCCGTCGCGACCCCCCGCCGCCGTCGGGGAGGGCTGAGGCCGGGGCGCCCGCCGCCCGTCCGTGCCCCACACGCGGACGGACGGCGGGTGGACCGGGTTCCCGGGAGGCGCGGACGGCGGTGCCCCCGCCCGCGGTCAGTTCCCGTACTCGGCGCGGATGCGGTCGGCGAAGCGGGCGAAGTCGGCCCCGTGCAGGAAGGCCGAGCGCATGGTGCCGTGGTCGGCCCTCCCCTGGCCCGCGATGTCGAAGGCGGTGCCGTGGTCCACCGACGTGCGCAGGATCGGCAGGCCCACCGTCACCGAGATCGTCCCGTCGAAGTCGAAGGTCTTGGCCGCGATGTGGCCCTGGTCGTGGTACTGCGAGAGCGCCCCGTCGTAGTGGCCGGTCAGCAGGCGGTGGAAGACCGAGTCCGCCGGGACCGGCCCGACCACGTCCGCGCCCGAGGCGCGCGTGCGCTCCACCGCCGGGGCCAGGTGGCGGATCTCCTCGTCGCCGAAGGCGCCGTTCTCGCCGCCGTGCGGGTTGATCGCCGCCACCGCCAGGGTGGGCTCGTCGTGGCCGAACACGCGCAGCGCGGTGAGCGCCTCGGTGATCGCCCCCACCTGCTGCTCCTCGTCGATCATGTCCAGCGCGCCGCGCAGCGAGACGTGCCGGGTGGCGAAGAAGATCTTCTTGCCGCGCACCACGAACATGGTGTTCTGGCGGGTGACGCCGGTCAGCTCCCCGAGCATCTCGGTGTGGCCGAGGTGGCGGCTGCCCGAGGCCCAGATGGCCTCCTTGTTGATGGGCCCGGTGACGATCCCGTCCACACGCCGCTCCATCGCCGCCCGCGTGGCCACCTCGATCGCGCGGACCGCGGCGGCCCCGGCGCGCGCGTCGACCACGCCCCACTCCAGCGCGGTGTCGCCGAGTGCGTCGATGTCGAGGCAGTCGACCACCCCCTCCTGCTCCGGCGGAAGGTCCCAGGAGGACAGGGCGCGCACCCGCACGTCCAGGTCCAGGACGGCGGCCGCGCGGCGCAGCACGGCGGGGTCGGCGACGACCACTCCGCGCGCGGGGGCGGTGGCGCCCACCTCGGCCAGGGTGCGCACGGTGATCTCGGGGCCGATGCCGACGGGGTCTCCGACGGTGACGGCCAGGGTCGGGCGTTCAGTCATCTTCTTGTCTTCCTCCGCTCGGGATCCGCGCGGACACCCCGCGCAGCCTGTCGTTGACCGTGTCGCGCAGCCGCGCCAGGCAGCGCGCGATGGTGTCCTGGTCCCCGACCAGCCCTCCCTTGGTGATGATCGGGGTGCCCTCCAGCGGCCCGCCGTCCAGGCGGCCGTGCACGGCCAGCGGGACGAGTTCGCCGCCCACGTCCAGGGCCCGCACGTCCAGGGCGGTGAGCAGGGCGGAGGTGACGTCGCCGCCGCTGGAGAACAGCGCGCTGGGCCGGACCCGGGCGACGGCCCCGGCGACCAGCGCGGCCAGCATGCCGGGCATGGCGCGGCGCGCCTCGGCCGGCAGGCGCACGACGTCCTCGGCCGAGGCGCGGGTGCGCACGACCACCGCCGCTGGGAAGGAGGACCTGGTCAGGGCTCCGACCAGGAGCCGCGCGACCTCGTCGCGGTGCCCGGGGTCGGACGTGAAGCGCCCGGCGTCGACGTCGACGAACTCCACCGAGGGGTCCTCGGCGACGGTGTCGAGCTGGCGCCGGGTCAGCTCGGTCGCGCTGCCCACCACGGCCAGGACCGGCCCGGGGTCGGGTGCGGTGCCGCGCAGCCCCAGTTCGCGGGCGAGCAGCGCCCCGAACGGGCCGGGGTCGGCGGCCACCCAGACGGTGCCGTCCCCGCGGGAGGCCGCGGCCGCCGCCCGGGCGATGTCGGCCAGGTGGTCCTCGGTCACGGCGTCGCACAGCACGACGGGTTCGTCGCCCGCGAGCAGCTCACCGACGAGGTCGGCGCGGGTGACCCGCCCCAGGGACAGGTGCCGCACGGCCAGGGCGCTCTGCTCGGCGACGAGGTCGGCCACCGCGCTGGTGCGGACCGGGTTCAGCGGGTCCAGGGCCAGCTGGGTGCGTTCCAGGGGCACCCCGTCGAGCAGTTGGACGCCGTCCACGGTGATCCGCCCGGAGGCGGGGTGGGCGGGCGCGAAGAGCACGCGGACGCGGACTCCGGGCGGTGTGCGCCCGCGCACCGCCCGCCAGGCGGCCTCCAGTTCGGCGCCGACGTTGCCGCGCAGGGTGGTGTCGGTGCGCTTGACCACCAGGTCCACCGGCCAGAGCCGGTCCACGGTGGCGGCGACGAGCCCGGCGGCCTCGTGGGCGGGCAGGTGGCGGCTGTCCAGGTTGGCCACGACCGCGTCGTAGGCCGGGGCCGCGTGGGCGGCGTGCCCGGCGTCCACCGAGGCCACGCGCATGCCGGTCTGGGCGAAGCGCGCGCCGGTGGCGTTGGCTCCGGTGAGGTCGTCGGACAGGACGAGGATCTGCGCCACGGGATCCCCCTATCCCAGGACCAGGGCGGCGACGCACAGCAGCGGCAGGCTGGCCAGCCACAGCACGGTGGTCATCCCGCTCCACATCTTCATGGCGGCGCCGCCGGACAGGCCGGTGAACCGGGTCACGACCCAGAAGTAGGAGTCGCTGACGTAGGAGAAGACGAAGGAGCCGGCGCACGCGGAGGCCACGGCGAGCGCGGGGTTGATCCCCGCCGCCGCCACGATCGGGGCGCTGAGGGTGGCGGAGGTGATGATGGCGACGGTCCCCGAGCCCTGGGCCAGCCGGACGAACGTGGCGATCACGAACGGCAGCAGGAACATCGGCACGGGCCAGCCCGAGACGGCGTCGGCCAGCGCGTCGCCCACGCCGGAGGCGCGCAGGACCTCGCCGAAGGCCCCTCCGGCGCCGGTGATGAACACGATCATCCCGGCCGAGGCGGCGGCCGCGGTCAGCCAGGAGACGACCTCCCTGCGCCCGGTCCCCCGGGGCGGCAGCGTGTAGACGGCCACGACCAGCCCGATGACCAGGGCGATGGCGGGGTTGCCGAGGAAGGCGAAGACGTCGGCGACCGCGCTGCCCTCGGCGAGCGCGCCGGTGAGGGTGTTGCCCACGATGAGCAGCAGGGGCAGCAGCAGCGGGATCGAGGCGGTCAGCGCGCTCACGCCCGGGTCCGGGGGCTCCTCGCTGACGTCGCGCCCGGCGACCGGGGCGGCGTCTCCGAGCCCGGCGACCTTGCGGGTGGCCGTGCCCGGCCCGCCCGCGGCGGCGTTCTCGGGGACCAGGCCCGGCTCCACGCTCGCCTCCAGGCGGGGTCCCATGTAGCGCGCGTAGACCACCACGACCGGGATGAGCAGGATCGACATGGCCCCGCCGAGCAGGACGGTGGTGCCCAGGTCGGCGCCGAGGAGCCCGACGGCGGCGAGCGGGCCGGGCGTGGGCGGGACCAGGTGGTGGGTGATGGACAGCCCGCCCGCCAGGGCCAGGCTCATCACGACCAGCGGCCTGCCGTAGCGCCTGGCCAGGGAGCGGGCGAGCGGGAGCAGGATGACGAAGCCGGAGTCGCAGAACACCGGGACGGACACGACCGCGCCGGTGGCGGTCATCGCCACGTCCTCGCGGCCCTTCCCGGCCATGCGGACGAAGGCCTTGGCCAGGGCGTCGGCGCCGCCGCTGCGTTCCAGGACGGTGCCGATCATCACGCCCAGGGCGATGACGACGCCGATTCCGGCGAGGGTGTTGCCGAAGCCGGTGGTCAGGTGCTCCACCAGCTCGGGGGCGGGGACGCCCGCGACCACGCCGGTGACCAGGGCTCCGGCGAGCAGTCCGATGAACGCGTCCAGCCGGGACCACAGGATGAGGGCGATGACGGTGGCCACGCCCAGGAGCAGTGCCGCGAGGAGCTGTACTTCCATACCAGGTGCCTTTCAGGGGGTCATTGCGGTCGCGTGCCCGCGTCGACCGCGACGACGTGGGGGGTGCAGGCGGGATCGGCGTCGAGGGCCTCGCGCTCGCGGGCTCCGATCCCGTCGTCGGTGATCAGGCCGTAGGGTCCGGGGACGACGGCCCAGTACGGGTGGGGGCCGGAGCCGACCTTGGTGGAGTCGGCGACCACGAAGATCCGCCGGGCGCCGCGCATCTGGAGTTCCTTGGCGGCGGCGATCTCGGGGCTGGGGCAGTTGAGCCCGCGGCCGGGCAGGAGCCCGTCGGCGCCGATGAAGGCGATGTGCGGGGTGATGCGGTCCAGCACGCCGTGCGCGTAGTCGCCGACGATGGAGCCGCGCCTGCGCCGCACGCGCCCGCCGACGACGACGAGTTCGATGCCCTCGGCGTCGTGCAGCGCCGCCATGGGGCCGAGGCCGGAGGTGACCACGGTGGGCCCCGAGCGCCGGGCCAGGCGCTCGGCCACGAAGGTGGTGGTGCTCCCGGCGTCCAGCAGGACGACGTGGTCGTCCTCGACCAGCGCGGCGGCGTGCTCGGCGATGCGCCGCTTGGCGGGGGTGTTGCGCAGGCTCTTCTGGGTCCAGGACAGTTCGGCGCCCGCGGGCGCGGGGACCGCGCCGCCGTGGGTGCGGACCACCTTTCCGGCCCTCTCCAGTTCGCCCAGCCCGCGCCGCACGGTGGAGGGGCTGATGCCGAGTTCCCGCGCGAGGTCCTCGACCCTCTGCACGCCGTCGGTGACGGCGTCCAGCAGCCCTTGGTGACGCATGACCACTCCTGCTCATTTCGCGCATGTGAACAGGGACATACTGCGCGCTTTACGCAGAGAAAAACAAGAGGTCAGCGCCAATCTGCTCATAACGCGCATATAACGTCCGGGGGGCGCGGATGCGGCCACCGGGCTGAGAACAGCGCGGCCGGGGACGTTTGGACGGGGCGACGCACGGCTATGTCGCATACGGCGCCGCGGGGGGCCGCAGCGAGAACTACGGAGCGTGCCGATGCGAAGACAGTTCATCAACGAGCCGGGCGACGTGGTGTCCGAGGCGTTGGAGGGGTTCGCCGCGGCCTGGCCGCGCCACGTGCGCCTCAACGCCGACCCCGCCTACGTCGTACGCGCCCGACCCGCCGCGGACAAGGTCGCGGTGGTCTCCGGCGGCGGCTCGGGCCACGAGCCCCTGCACGTGGGCTTCGTGGGCACCGGCATGCTCGACGCCGCCGTGCCGGGGGCCGTCTTCGCCTCCCCCACCGCCGTGCAGATCCGGGCGGCCTCGCAGGCGGCCGACACCGGCCGGGGAGTCCTGCACGTGGTCAAGAACTACACCGGCGACGTGCTCAACTTCCGCATCGCCGGTGAGCTGCTGGCCGACGCGGGTGTACGCAGCGAGATCGTCCTGGTCGACGACGACCTGGCCACCGACACCGGCGACGGCGGGGGTCCGGGACGCCGGGGCACGGCGGCGGTCGTGGCGGTGGAGAAGGTCT